>CANMPY010000077.1 GCA_947499775.1 Bacteroidota bacterium
AGATGGGGAAAATCCTCATTAGTAAAGGAATCAGCAAGACTTTATCAAGAACAGAACAAAAAAAACCGTGTGTGTTTTATTGATATGTTTTCGATAAGAAGTGAAGAGGAATTTTATACTGTATTGGCCAAAGAAGTTATCAAAGTATCATCATCAAAATGGGAAGATTGGATTAATGACAGTAAAACATTCTTTAAACAAATTATTCCAAAATTTTCAATTAGCAGTGGTCAGGAAACCGATTTGTCGCTAAGTTTGGATTGGGATGATGCCAAGCAACATAAAGACGAAATATTAAACCTTGCCGAAAACATTGCAATTGCTAAAGGGATAAAAATTACAATTTGTATAGATGAATTTCAAAATTTGAATTCATTTAAGGATTCACAGTCCTTTGAAAAATCATTAAGAAGCAGTTGGCAGCATCATAAGCATGTTAACTATTGTTTATATGGATGCAAAAGGCACATGATGGAAACTATTTTTAACAAAAAGACAAGTGCTTTTTACCGATTTGGTGAAGTAATGCTGTTGCAAAAAATAGAACAAAAACATTGGACCCCCTTTTTATTGAAAGCATTTAAGTTGCTAAACATTTCCATTCCTAAAGAAGTGGCCGATTATATTTCAGAAATTGTAAAGGCCCATCCCTATTACTTGCAACAATTGGCGTATACCATCTCAAATTCAGGAAATAAAGAAGTTGCATATCACGGTGTTGGTTCAGCTTTTGAAACCATGATTAATACGAATGCTCTTTTTTATGAAAAAGAAATTGAATGGCTAAGTACCACTCAAATTAATTTATTAAAAGCCATTGCTGAAGGGCATTATTTACTTTCATCTATTCATACCATGAGGCAGTATAAAATTGGAACGCCACGAAATATTTCCAAAAACAAAAGGATACTTGAACAAATGGATATTATTGATATTGCCAATAAACGGATTGAATTTATAGATCCTGTATTTGAACAATGGTTTAGAAATACATTTTTATCAAAATGATAACCTTAAAACGCGCCACGCCCACCGACCTGCCTTGTATTTACCAGCTGGCTAAAAAAATATGGTATGATCATTATATAAGCATTATTACGGCTGAACAGATTGAATACATGCTTTCTAATTTTTATAGCTTAGAAAACTTGGAAAAACTGATGAACGAAGGGCAGGAATTTTATTTGATAATTGATGAATCCGACTATTCTATCGGTTATTTGGCCGTAACTGAAAACAAAACGGGGCATTGGTTTATGAATAAATTTTACATAAAAACCGATGTTCAGGGAAAAGGAATTGGGGCAGATATTTTATACCAGTGGGAAAAATTAGCCCAACCAAAAGAATTGCGTTTACAAGTGAACCGCAAAAATTTTAAATCCATTAATTTTTATTTTAAAACGGGTTTTATAATCAATGAAGTAGCTGATTTTGATATTGGAAACGGCTATTCGATGGATGATTTTATTATGGTAAAGCAATACTAACCATCTCTATTCTTAAATGAAATAATTTTACAACGATTAGGTGAATATAAAGGAGCTGCCAACCTGTTTTATAAAGGGTATTTTTTAATATTTCATTCCTATTTTTTTAAATATAAAATGCAAAAGCCAAGCTGGGCCAATTAATAAAAACTGTAAATCTTGCAAAAAAGATGGTTTTTTACCTTCAATTTTATGGCCAATAAACTGCCCAATCCATGAAATTGCAAAAATACTAAACGACACTAAGCCAAGATTTTCATTGGTTTCTACTGCTGCCAATAGTTTAAAATTTCCCCACAGCATAAACACGCCTATTGCCAAAAAACAAATAAACATTACTACCGAAAGCCTTAAATAATACAACCACGCTAATATGAAAAACACCATGGCCCAATTCATAAATAATGATTTTGGGTAAGGAAACGGAATGGCCATAATAAGCCCCACTAAACTGAACATAATGCTTGGTACACATAACCAATGAATGAATTTGTTTGTGGCATTTTTGTGGCTCTCGCCGTAAGTTTCCAATAGCTGATTTAGGGTTTGCATGGGATCAAACATAGCCCGTATTTTAATGAAAACCAAGTTTGCTACAAAGTTTCGATTGTAAAAATGAATTAATTGGTGTTGGTTTGAAGCAGGTTATGAATCGTAAAGGTATAATTTTTCTATTGGTTGGCGTATTGCTAGGTATTGGTGGCGGGAAATGGTACACCATGTATGGAAATGATTCTAAAAATAAGGTTGAAAAGAACATAATTAATAAAAAAAATGAGCCAAGAATACCTGCTCAAGTCCTTGAGATATTGCACTATGTAGAAACTTTTCACGAACCCAAAAAAGGATATTTAGGAGGTACGGTATACCAAAATTACGATAAAAGACTTCCTGTTTTAACCGCCCGTGGCGATACAATCGTTTACCGCAAATGGAATGTATATTCAAACCAAGTTATTTCAGATCAAGCCCTATTAATAACAGGAAATGACCATTCAGCCTGGTATACGGATAAGGTTTGCAAAAAAATTAACCGCATTAAGTAATTTCACAAAGCGTTTAATTTGTTAACTAAAAAAATTACTCATAATCCTGACTTCTTCAAAATAAATTGCCAAACTCTACTCATTCAAACGCATATTTAAAACTGCATATTGCCATCTTTCTTTTCGGCTTTACGGCTATTTTAGGGAAGCTAATTGCACTTCAACAAATAGGGTTAGTGTGGAATAGGCTATGGATTAGTTTTATAGGTTTAATCGTTCTTCCTGGAGTTATCAAAGGCATTCGTCAATTATCGAAACAAGAACTTTTGCGCTATAGTGGCATAGGCGTATTGGTGGCTTTGCATTGGATTACGTTTTATGGATCGATTAAATTGGGCAACAGCGCATCGGTAACCCTGGCTTGCCTTGCTACATCTCCGCTATTCACATCTTTAGTTGAGCCTTTAATTGCAAAAAGAAAAGTATTAAAAACCGAAGTTATATTAGGATTGATAACTATCTTAGGGGTGTGTTTTGTTTCTGGAATAGGGAGTTTTTACTACCCTTCTATTATTGCAGGCATTAGTTCGGCCTTGTTGGCGTCAACCTTTTCAGTTTTAAATAAAAAATATATTGCTCAAAATAACACGATGTCGGTATCGTTTATTGAGTTTTTTTCTGGATGGCTTTTTATTTGCATTTTGTTGCCATTCTATTTTTATTTTGATCCTGCGTTCCATATCATACCAGACCAATCTGCCCTACAACAACCTTGGCATTTCACGCTATTGGGTATTCATTCCGATTGGATTTATCTGATTGTTTTAGGATTACTTTGCACCTGTTTGGCTTTTGTAATTAACCTGCAAGCACTTAAACATGTATCGGCCTTTACAGCTAATTTAAGCATAAATTTAGAACCGGTTTATGGGATTATTTTAGCCATACTTATTTTTCAGGAAAACCGTGAGCTAACCACCGCATTTTATTTGGGAACAGGCTTAATACTAAGTTGCGTTATTATTCATCCATTATTGCTGCGTAACAAACGGAAAAAAATAGCGCGAATGCCTCAAAATCAACCTTAAATTTATGAATGCTGAGCATGCCATAGTTTTATTTGATGGGCATTGTTTGCTCTGTAACAGATCTGTGAAGTTTATTATTAGAAACGATAAAAACAGCTATTTCAAATTTGCCACTTTACAAAGCGAAATTGCTAAATCCCTTATTGGCGGCAAAGCAATAGCAATACACAAATCGGTTATAGTAATTGAAAATGACAGAATCTATGACCGCAGCTCTGCTGTATTGCGAATCATAAGAAAGTTGGATGGCTTATGGTTCTTTTTTTATTTTTTTATTATTATTCCAAAACCGCTGCGCAACATGGTTTATAGTTTAATTGGGAAAAACCGTTACAAATGGTTTGGCAAAACAGTTGATTGCATGATACCAAGTCCCGAGGAAAGTGACCGGTTTATTAGGTATTAAAATCTGGCACGCTTTACCGTAGGTTTTAGTATTTTACTACGAAAAACAGATTTGGCAAAATGGATAGCTCTACTAAAACAGGAGATGAAAAAATAGTTAAGTAAAGCTGTGCATTAATGGCGAGGTATCCTTAAGAAAATTTAATTAAATTTGCTTAATGGGAATTATAAGAACTGAAATAGTGCTTTCAAATCCTTCTGATTTAAAATTAAAGCCGATACCCGTTATAGCTTTGGTGGATACAGGTGCAACCTATTTATGCATTCCGTCTCATATTGCAACCCAATTAGGGTTAAAGGAAATTCAAAAACGCGAGGTTAAACTTGCCGATGGAAATTCAAGTCTTGTTTCGTACGTAGGACCCATAAAAGTGGTTTTTGAAGAGCGCCTTTGTTTTGTAGGGGCAATGGTATTAGGCGATGAAGTATTAATGGGAGCAATACCCTTGGAAGATATGGATTTAATTATTCATCCTAAACTTTTAAAAATTAGTGTGAACCCTGAAAGCCCAAATATAGCCAGTGGGTTGGCAAAATAAAACGATGAACGATTTGAAATTATACGACATTGTAGCCTTAACAAAGGATATGACTGAAAAAACTGTGTAGAGATTTTACTGGAACAATTGTTGGGTTCCTAGATAGCGATAACTCTTGAACGATTAATGGACAAAACCTGTATCGTTGAATTAATAAAATTAAATAGGGTAGTGCCTGCTTTACCATTATCTTAAAAAAACGTTATGAAAGGCGTGCATTTGAATTGACAGCAATACTTATTTACTCAAATACATACTTTTCATACTAACAAGTTCCCTGAACAATGGATCCTTCGTGTCTTTTACAAACACGATGGCCTCGCCGGTCGACTTCATTTCGGGGCCCAATTCTTTATTAACCCCAGGAAATTTATTGAAAGAGAAAACAGGTTGTTTTATGGCAAACCCTTCTTGATATGGGGTGATGGTAAAGTCTTTTAATTTATTTACACCCAACATTACTTTAGTGGCAATATTAATATAAGGCACTTTATAGGCTTTGCATATAAAAGGCACGGTTCGCGATGCGCGTGGATTGGCTTCTATCACATATACCTTTTCGTTTTTTACAGCAAACTGAATGTTTAATAATCCCTTTACATTAAGGGCAAAACATATTTTGCGTGAATATTCAGCCATCAAATTCAATACGGTCTCTGACAAACTAAAGGGGGGTAAAACCGCATTGCTATCGCCACTATGAATTCCGGCAGGTTCAATATGCTCCATCATGCCTATGATGTGCACATCTTGGCCATCGCAAATACTATCGCTTTCGGTTTCTTCGGCTCTATCGAGAAAATGATCTATCAGTACTCTGTTACCAGGCATGTCGCCTAAAAGTTTAATTACAGCCTGTTCTAATTCTTCGTCGTTTATTACAATTTTCATGCCTTGTCCACCCAGCACATATGACGGACGAACTAATACAGGATACCCAACCCTATTGGCTACCACAATGGCTTCATCTGCATTTTCGGCAACTCCATAAAGTGGATATGGAATGTCTAATTCTTTTAATAAATCCGAAAATCGGCCTCGGTCTTCAGCCACATCCATATCATTAAACGTGGTTCCTATTATTTTTACTCCATTTGCTTCCAAACGTTCGGCCAACTTTAATGCAGTTTGACCACCTAACTGAACAATTACCCCAACTGGTTTTTCCAGTTCGATCAATTCAATTAAATGTTCCCAATAAATGGGTTCAAAATAGAGTTTATCGGCAATATCAAAATCGGTGCTTACGGTTTCTGGGTTGCAATTAACCATAATGGCTTCGAAGCCCGCTTCTTTGGCAGCCAATATTCCATGCACACAACTGTAGTCGAATTCAATTCCCTGGCCAATTCGGTTAGGGCCGCTGCCTAATACTATTATTTTTGGTTTAGTGCTTACTATGCTTTCGTTTTCGCCATCAAAGGTTGAATAAAAATAATTGGTAGTTGATTCAAATTCAGCCGAACACGTATCCACCATTTTATAAACCCGGTTTATACCAAATTCTTTTCGCTTGGCATACACTTCATCATCCGTGCAATTGCGCATGGCATAGGCAATTTGAAAATCGCTGAATCCTTTTTCTTTTGCTAATCGCAAAACGGCAGGGTCAATATTGGTAATGGAATATTTGGTCAAGGTTTTTTCCATTTTTACCAATTCATTTATTTGTTCCAAAAACCAACGGTCGATGCGGGTTATTTTTTGGATTGATGTTAGAGGTACGCCCAACGAAATAGCATCTTTAATATGCCAAAGTCTATCCCAACTTGGTTTTTCCAGACTTTCTAAAATAGGATCAAGTTTATGTAAATCCAAACCATCGCATCCTAGGCCGCGTCGGTTTGTTTCCAAACTCTGACACGCTTTTTGCAAAGCTTCCTGAAAGCTACGACCAATCGCCATTACTTCACCTACCGATTTCATTTGAAGTCCTAATTGTTTGTCGGCTCCTTTAAATTTATCAAAGTTCCAGCGTGGAATTTTTACAATTGTATAATCGATGGCCGGCTCAAAAAACCCTGATGTCGTTTTTGTAATCGGATTTTTAAGTTCGTCTAAATAATAACCGATAGCTAATTTTGAAGCTATTTTGGCTATTGGATATCCTGTGGCTTTAGAAGCCAAAGCCGAAGAACGGCTAACACGTGGATTAATTTCTATGGCAATTAAATCATCATTTTCAGGATTTATAGCAAACTGAACATTACAGCCTCCTGAAAAAGTTCCAATATTTCGCATCATCAAAAAGGCGGCATCGCGCATTTTTTGATAAGCAACATCACTTAATGTCATGGCCGGAGCTACTGTAATGCTATCTCCCGTATGGATTCCCATCGGGTCAAAATTTTCGATGGTACATATTACAGCAATGTCGTCTTTTGCATCCCTCAACAATTCCAGCTCAAATTCTTTCCAGCCCAAAACGGCTTTTTCAACTAAAACTTCATGAATAGGCGAAGCTTCCAAACCTGCTTTTAGAGCCACATCCAGTTCTGTTTTATTCCAAACAAATCCTCCACCATATCCACCTAAAGTAAAAGATGGTCTTATAACTAATGGATACCCGATGTCCTGGGCAAATTCTTTTCCTTCCAAAAACGAGTTAGCCACTTTGCTAGGTGCAACCGGAATGCCCAAATCAACCATTAGTTTTCGAAACAGCTCCCGGTTTTCACATGTTTCTATTGCTGCTATATCAACGCCTATTATTTTTACATTGTATTTGTCCCAAATGCCAAGTTCCTCGGCTTCCATGCAAAGGTTTAATGCAGTTTGCCCGCCCATAGTAGGAAGCACCGCATCAATATTACCCTCTTCTAAAATTTTTATAAGGCTATCGGTCGTTAATGGCCATAAATAAATATGCTCGGCCATTACAGGGTCGGTCATAATGGTGGCCGGATTACTGTTAATCAAAGAAACTTCAATGCCCTCTTCCCTCAAACTCCGGGCGGCCTGACTACCTGAATAGTCAAATTCGCAGGCTTGGCCAATGATAATGGGCCCGCTTCCGATTATTAAAACTGATTTTATGGAAAGGTCTCTAGGCATAGATTAAAAATTGTGCAAAGCAACAAAAATAAAGGCGGATGGGCAAATCTATTTAAGGGATAATGGCTGTTCTGCCAATTATTTTGGGATAATAATTATAGGATGTCAATGCCACATGATATCCGACAAGTACTCTATTCCGATTATTGTATTCATCCATAAGGATTAATCTG
>CANMPY010000078.1 GCA_947499775.1 Bacteroidota bacterium
GAATATCGGAGTCGAACCGATGACCTCTTGCATGCCATGCAAGCGCTCTAGCCAACTGAGCTAACCCCCCAATATTAAAGGAATGCGAAAATACTATTTAATTATAAATTAGCAAATCCCTATTTTACTTTAAGTTTTCGCCCTAAATCCAGAATATCAGTGGCTTGCATTTTATTGAGTTTGCATAGCTTTACTACAGTCGTTCCGTATTTGCGTGCGATTGATGATAATGTGTCGCCGCTTTTTATACTATGGGTTAATGATTTCGCATTTTTGATTCGTTCTTTCTCTTTTTTTGCTGCCTTTTCTTTTCGCTTGCGTTCGGTTTCGTGCCGTAATTTTTCCTTTTCCTTATGTGCTTTTTGCCTTTTTAATTCATATTCGGCCTCTTTTTTAGTATAAGCAGAATCATTCATCACCATCATTAAGCTGGACATTTCATTAATATAATTCGATTTCGAAAATGTGGAGGCATGGCCTATTAATAAGCTATCGGTCGTTAAACTGTAATCGCTAAAATTAATAAGAAGTTTAGGGTTTACTGGTTTTCCAAAATAACGCACCTCAAAGTGCAAATGCGAACCTCTACTTCGCCCTGTATTGCCACCTAAGCCAATAATCTGACCATATTTTACAGGCTGAAGGGTATTCGTTTTCAAACTTGATAAATGGCCGTATAAGGTTTCTAATCCATTAAAATGACTAATAATCACGTAGTATCCATAACCGTGGTTCCATCCTGCCTGTCTGATTATTCCATCAAATGCTGCATATACTGGGTCTCCTGTTTCTAAATCTATATCAATTCCGGCATGTATGCGGCCATTTCGCCATCCAAAATTACTGGTCACTTTTCCCCGGCAAGGTGCTTCGAAACAACAATGCAGGTCATCGGTTAAGTAAAGGCATAAACTTTGGCGCTCATTTCCTGGCAAGGATATGATTCCAATTTTTGAGGTGTCCCATAATTTGGTTATTTCACTTATCGAGTTGTCAATACTAAACTCATCAAAGGCCAAAGAATCCATATCGCTCGAATCGGACTCGGCTAATTGTGAATAGGATGATAACACAAAACTAAAAACGCATGCGGTTACTAATAAACCCCTCTTAAAAATGGATTGGCTTATTCTAATTAATGTCACAGGAATTTAGTATTAATTTCACTTTAATTTCGTCTTTTTTTATTTGAAGGATGAGGTTATCTAAAGAGTCGAATTTTATTTCATCCCGAAGGCGTTCCACAAAATATACTGTTAGTGTTTCGCCATATATGTTCTTATCAAAATCGATGATATGGACTTCAAAACTCCAACTCGCATTGTTTATCGTAGGGCTGTTGCCAATATTTAACATGGCTTTATAGGTTAGATTATCGATATTTACTAATGCTGCATAAACGCCATTGGCAGGAATTAATTTAGCCTTATCATTTACCTCAATATTAGCCGTTGGAAAGCCAAGGGTTGCTCCTAGTTTTTTGCCATGAACAACTTTTCCTGTTACCGAATAATGACGGGCTAAAAATAAGTTAGCGGTATGGATATCGCCAGCCAAAAGGCTTTTTCTGATTTTTGTAGAACTTACAACCGCCTCATTAATGTCGTGTGCTCCAATTTCTATTACCTCAAAACCATAAATTTCGGCATAGTCCTTTAAGTCGTCGAAGGTGCCTTCGCGGTTTTGTCCAAAACGATGGTCATGCCCAACAACTATAGTACTTACCCCAATTTTTTCTACCAATATATCCCTAACAAAGTTAGGTGCAGTCATTTTCGAAAAGGAATCATCAAAGGGCAATACAATAAGATAATCTAAACCTATTTCTCTGAAAATTTCAATCTTTTCATTCAAGGGGGTTAATAGGCGTATTGAATTTTCATCCTTGAATAATACTTGGCGAGGGTGAGGGTCGAAGGTTACTAAAATAGATTTGCCTTTTTTTTTCTTTGCTAAAGCTACAATGTTGCTTAAAATTTGACGATGTCCGGCATGAACCCCATCAAAAGTACCTTGGGTTACTATGGCATGTAAAGGTTTAGTAAAGAAATTGAGATTGGTAATAACCTGCATAGCAAAGGGTGTTGCAAAGGTAGCAAATTATGCGTTCAAGTCAAGCCAAATAAGCAGAACAAGCCTTAATATTAATCCAAATTATTTTCAGTTATCAGTTTTTTGAAGCCATCAAAATCTAAGGCATCGTTTACATGGTATGCCCCAATTCTGGTACGTCGGAGTTCGGAAAGGTAAGCGCCATTATTAAGCTTTTTGCCTAAATCATTGGCGATGGATCTTATGTAAGTTCCTTTGCTACATACAATTCTAAACGTAATGTCGGGCAATTGTATGGCGGTGATTTCAAATTCCATAACTTCTACATTTTTAGACTTTATTAATACTGTTTCTCCTTTTCTAGCATGCTCATAAGCGCGCTTGCCGTCTATTTTTACAGCTGAATAAATAGGTGGAGTTTGCTCAATAATTCCAATAAATTGCTGCGATGCCTGACGAATATGGTCGTCGGTAATATGATTGATTTCAAAAGTTTGATCTATCTCGGTCTCCATGTCAAAAGAAGGGCGGGTGGCTCCCAAGGTAAATTTACCAGTATATTCTTTTTCTTGCAATTGCAAATCGGTAATTTTTTTAGTCCATTTGCCTGTGCAAATAATTAAAAGCCCAGTTGCTAATGGATCTAAAGTTCCGGCATGGCCTACTTTTTTTACCTTCCCAAAATATTTTACATGCTTAACCGCTTGGAACGAGGTTTTGCCATATGGTTTGTCAATCAACAGAAGTTGACCTTCGTTAAAGTCTATCATTTAATAAATTTGCCACTAAATTTAAAGGTGTCGTTTTGGCCTTTTACCTTAAGATAATACATGCCATGTGCAAGGGAATTGCAATCTATAGAGAGTTCGTTATAGCCCTCATTGAGTTGCCCATTAAAACACTCCTTTACAAGTTGACCTAATGCGTTAATTATTTCTATTTTTATGTTTTCGGAATGGTCTAGATTAAAGCCTACGGTTGTATTAGTTTGGGCAGGGTTGGGGTGTAAAAGTAAAACATTATCCGTTTGGACATGAATTTTATCGGTTGCTTTAAGTTTACCAATCCAAGTGCCGTTTATTTTGTTAGTATTGCCATAGGTTCCTACTAACCATAAAGCCCCAGGTTCGTTATATTTTAATTGTATGCCGGTATAATCGCCCCATCGTTCATGCGCCGATTGTGATTGGTTTAATCTTTCGATAGCATTGTCTCCATTTTTGATGCGAACCACTTCTGAAAATAAAGAAGGAAGATTGATGCGCTGCGTATGAAAAATGGCTGAAGTGCCAGGAAACGACTTGGATGAAACATTTGAAAAGGTAATGACCGAAGCCTGATCTGCCGCATTTCCATTGCCGGCATAGGCAATAGATGGATAGGCGTAATCAGCAGTATCATGGCTAATGTAGGTGCAATTTACTTTATCTGCGCGCCCTAGGGTAAACATGCCGTGAAATACACCTGAATGGTAATATGGCTTTACAACGGTGGTTTGCACATATTGGATTTTGCCATTATGAATAATGCCTCCCAAAACTCTTGTATCGTTAGTTTGTAATGTGTCGCCGCCTATAGGTTGCGGAGCTACAGGTGGTAAACCATACATTTTGTCGGTTTTTAATATTTTTAACGTCAATTGAGCTGTATTGCTACTAAGTGTATTCGTAATTTCGTGAAGGAAGAGGGAATCATTCTGGAGGTCGCCGGGCCGCACTGATAAAAAGTACATGGAAGGATTTGTAGGTTCGAAGCCGCCCTGTACCGGGCAAATGCTCCAAATGGCTTTCGATTTATAGGCAATGTCATAGTAAACTTTTTGCCTAAGTGTATCGCCGTTATAACCCGATTTTTTATTGATTTGCCATATTAAACTTTGATTAAATCCAATGCGCCAGTCGGTGTTTTCTGTAAGTAAATTAAGGGTTACAAACACATCTTCTTTTGAAATAGCAAGAATTGGATAGTCGCTCCACTTATTGTTTTTGAGTGCATTGCCAGGAATTTTATAAAAATTCCATTCCCCAGTTGGGTCATTGGTTTTTGAAAAAGCAATAATTCCAAAATTGGTTGCCACCTTGCTTTCATGCAAAAAGAAAAGAATAAAGCGGTCGGATAATGGATCGTAAACTACTTTTGGGTCATAACAATAATTCGACAACCCAATTATTTTGCCATTGGCAAAAGCAAATAGAGATTTAAAAAGTAGGGTTTTCCCATTTTTATCCAATACTCTAATGGTTGAATTTTGAACACTAATTATTTTTCCCCCATTCGAAATAGCGATATGATTATCGCATGGAATACCGCTTGTGCCACCAAATTGGCCATTAAACGAAGTGTCAACCTTTGGCGTTATTTCTTTTGGCGTGTTTAAATAGCCATTGCCTTTATTTAAATGGTTATAATAGTTTTCTCTTCGTTTGTTAACGGTATGTTTAGCGGATAGGTAATCATTACCTGGTTCAGGTGCTGCAATTGACTCTGAAAATTGGAGTATGTTTAAAGCGTTTTCTCCGTATACTCCCGATTGAAGTATAGGAGTGAAAAAGGTCTTGGTTTGGTATGTAAAATCGTTTTGGGCACAAACTCTAAACCCAAAATTTATAAACAATACTGTTAAAAATAATTTTGTTTTCACCGGTTCAAACATAGCCTCAAAATATTGTATTAAAAATAGGTAATGTAAAGATTAATACGTCTTTTTATCGGCTTTTATGAGTAGATAAGTCCCACGACATGTGAATTTGGATTTACGAATTCCATAGCAATATGAAATTTATTGGTTTTAAAGTTGATTATTCCTTATTTAAACTATACGTTTGGAAATTAATTAGTACAATGGTGAAAATTTACGCAACGATTCTATTTTTAATTCTAGGTCAACTCTGTTTTTCACAAGCTATTTCTGGCAAAATTACCGATGGGGTATCTGGAAATGGGTTAAATGGAGCTACTATAAAAATTAAAGGCACTCAAGTTGCCACCGCGTCAAGTGGTGATGGGCAGTTTACCTTAATAGCGCCTTCGTTTCCTATTACCCTAATCGTGGTTTATATTGGATATGAGACCAAAGAATTTAAAATTTCGAAATGGACAGAAAAGGGCTTGAAAATAGTGATGAATGAAAAAGAAATTGATGTAAGCGAGGTGGAAGTAAAAGCGAGTAGAATTACGGATAAGGAAAAAGAGTCGCCCATTACTATTGAATCCATGGGGACCAAACAGATTAAAGAATCGGCACAAAGTACATTTTATGAGGGGTTAGGAAATATGAAGGGCGTAGATATAACGGCAGCAAGTTTAGGGTTTAGGGTGGTAAATACCCGTGGATTTAACAGTACAAGTCCGGTGCGAAGTTTGCAATTAATTGATGGAGTAGATAATCAGTCGCCGGGTTTAAATTTCTCGTTAGGGAATTTTTTAGGTGCAAGCGAACTTGATCTTAAAAAAGTTGATATTGTATCGGGGGCAAGTTCAGCTTTTTTTGGCCCAAATGCGTTTAATGGGGTTATAAGCATGGAGTCGAAAAATCCATTCGATACCAAAGGACTAACCGTGCAAACAAAAATTGGAGAACGCCAACTGCGCGAGATTAGTTTTCGATTAGCACAAGGGTTTAAAAACAAAAAGGGAGTAGAAAATTGGGCCTATAAAGTGTGTTTGTTTTCGATGAGTGCTTATGATTGGGAAGCTACTAATTACAATCAATCAAACGATTCGAAAAAAGGAACATCGAATCCGGGCCGTTATGATGCTATAAATATTTATGGCGATGAAGTATTGGCACCCGGAAATGATCAATATTCAACAGGGAGAAGCCGTACCGAATATTTAGGATTAGGTATGTTTTATAGAGACGGATACAAAGAGAAGGATTTAGTGGATTACAACACTAACAATACTAAATTTAACACAGCTATTCATTATAAACCAACTCCTAAATCAGAGTTAATCTATGGATTTAATATGGGAGGAGGGTCAACGGTTTACCAAGGTGATAATCGCTATAGTTTAAAAAATATTCGATTTTGGCAGAATCGATTGGAATGGAGGCAAACAAACAAATTTTTTGTTCGTGTATTTTCAACTAAGGAAGATGCCGGCGATTCATACGATGCTGTTTTTACAGCGTTGAGGGTTAATGATGCCTCAGCCGATTTAGGCCAATGGTACAGAACATATGCAGCTAATTGGCAGCGTAAATTTCAAAATAAAGCTATAAATCTACCGGGATATAAGGGCAATGATACCACTTGGGTTAACGATAGTTTAGATGTTTTTTTAGACTGGTATGCAGATTCGTTTACCAAATGGCACGCTATTAATTTGTATAACACCAATAAATATAGTTATAATGGATATGATGTGGGCAGCCGCTCATTTGATTCAATAGTGAATGATATAACATCGAGAAACTTTACCAATAAGGGTACCCGTTTTTATGATAAGTCGGCCTTATATAATTTGCAAGCCGAGTATAAGTTTACGCCTAAATGGGGCGATATTATTGCTGGAACAAGCGCCCGACTTTATAGACCCGACTCGAAGGGTACAATATTTAAAGATACCGGTGGCATGATTATTAAAAATTATGAATACGGATTTTATGTGGGCTATGATAAAAAATCGAATAATGAACATTGGAAAATAAATATTACGACTCGTTTAGATAAAAATCAGAATTTTAATTTTTTACTATCTCCGGCAGCATCTCTTCTTTACCTTCCCAAAAAGGAGCACACCTTCCGATTTACTATTTCGCGTGCAATTCGAAATCCTACTTTGGCCGATCAATACCTTTATTATAATGTAGGTAGGGCCATTTTAATAGGTAATTTACAAGGTTTTGATTCATTAATTACACTTGAATCGTTCGATAAGTGGAGAAATACATTAGATATTAATCAATTAAGATATCAAAAAGTTAATCCTATAGAGCCCGAAAAGGTGCTAACGCTTGATGGTGGATTTAAGACTGAAATAAACAAATCGCTCTTTTTAGATTTAGGCTTTTATTATAGTTTATATACCAGTTTTATTGGATATAATGTAGGATTAGTGGGCCGATTTGATCCTGGTACTGGTTTCCCAATTGGAGGTATTCAAGCCTATAGACTTGCAGCCAATTCAAAAGACAAGGTAAGTACAATGGGGTGCAATTTTGGATTTAGCTATTTCTTTAAAAAGTTTAGTTTAACCGGTAACTATTCTTACAATGCTATAAATTTAAGAGATTCCGACGACCCAATAGTTCCTGCGTTTAACACACCTAAAAATAAGTTTAATTTTGGGTTTTCGGGCCGCGAATGCCGATTGCCATTTACCAATTTTAAACGTCTCGGATTTGGAATAAGCTATAAGTGGATAGAAGGATTTGAATTTACAGGCTCGCCACAATTTACTGGTTTTATTAGGAGCTATGATATGATGGATGCTCAAATTAATTATGTGTTTCCTAAACAGTTTTTGACTATTAAAATTGGAGGTTCCAATTTAATCGGATTGGCCCCTTTATTTCGAAATACATGTGATGATAAGATTTCTACGATGTTTGATAATCGTAATGCGCAAGTATATGGTGGCCCTAGTGTGGGCCGATTAGCTTATATATCGCTACTGTTTGAAATACCTGGTAAATAAGCACTTAAAAATTACATCG
>CANMPY010000079.1 GCA_947499775.1 Bacteroidota bacterium
TGGAAAAGATACAGTATGTCTGAATTCAAACCAAGTATATACAATCAATTCATTCCTTCTAAAATCATATTGGATGGTTAACTCTGGAACACTCGTTTCAAATACGAATTCGGATGGTACTATTAATTGGAGCAAAAGTGGCAATCAATTAATAAAAGTTGTAATAGTAAGTGCCAACGGATGCTTTAGTGATACAGCAATTTTCAAAGTAAATGTCCGTAGTCCAATGCCAAGTATCACAGGACCAACATCGGTTTGTCCAAATTCAAAAAATAGTCAATATTTTGCAATTGGATTAGCTAAATCAAGCTTTCAATGGTCGGTTTCGGGAGGAGCTATTGCTTCAGGAAATGGGACATCAAAACTTTTAATTAATTGGGGGAATTTAGGGCAAGGTGACATTTCAGTTATTGAAACCGATCGTTTTGGATGTATAAGCAATCCTAGTTTATATACGGTTAAAAAAAGTTATACGCTTGAATCGGAATTGCCTAAAGGCAAACTATCTGTCTGTGAATTTGCAAAAGGAGTGGGGTATTTTTTGTATCCTTCTAACGGTACAACTTTTATTTGGGGCATTTCAGGAGGTACTATTGTCAATCCAAATACTTCAAATTCAATCCTTACAGATTGGGGAAAAGCAGGAATAGGAAGTATAAGTATTGTGCGATCATCTTACGATAGTGTAAATAATAAAACATGCCTCAGCGCTGTTGAAAATGTTTCTGTAATTATTAACCCAACGCCAAATGCAAAACTCATTGAAGGAAATTTTAAGGTTTGTCAGAGTAGCGATACGCTTAGTTATACTTTAAATGGATTTAGTGGAAGTAAATACATTTGGCAAATAAATGGCAATTCAAACTCAATTTCGGGACAGGGAAACAAAACGATTAAAATAGCTTGGACAACACCTGGAACTTATACCATCAAGGTTATTGAACTTTCAAAAGATAGTTGCTTAGGTAATTCAACTGATACAATAGTAACGGTTTATCCAAAACCAATTTCAAAAAATATTATAGGCCCAATAACAGTTTGTGATCCTAATTATACGTCTAAAAATTATAGAGTTAATGGGTTTTCTAATTCCACATACAATTGGGCTATAAGCCAAGGGAGCTTTGTTTATAATACAAATGCTGATAGTGTTATTGTAAATTGGAACGGCAATTCGCCAGCTTGGTTAAAGGTTATTGAAATATCAGAATATGGCTGCCTTGGCGATACCATAATTCAAAACATAGGAATGGATAAACTTGCAATTGAAATGTTGGTAGTATCCGTTGGCGATCCAGATGATAGAATGGAAATTAATTGGAAAAACGCTTATCCTAGTGCCATTCCACGCATTTACAACCTTAAGAAACGCAAAGCAGGCGAATTAATTTGGAGCGATTCTGCTACTTTAAACGATTTGTTAGGCTATATTGAATACCCTCTAAATACCGACGAAAATCCATTTGATTACCAAGTTGAGGCCAAGGATCAATGTTCGGTTACAAACGTGTCCGATATTCATACCAATGTTTGGTTATGGGGTTCAAAAGCAGAAGATCCATATGCCGTAAATATGCAGTTCACACCCTACCTAGGATTTAAAAATGGGGTTTCTAAATATAAGCTGTTCCGTTTGACAAGTGAGCAAATAGGAGGGTACCAACCTTACGACTCCTTTGTTCAATGCGACGATATTTATTATAAGAATGGCCTCGATGCGTATAAGCAATGTTACAAAATACTAAGTTATGAAAATGGTGGAAACAGCCAACAAAGTTGGTCAAATGAAGTGTGTTTCAATTTTTCGCCAACCATTTATATACCTAATGCATTTACCCCAGATTATGATGGGCAAAATGATAAATTTAAAATTACAGCAGGGGCAATTAAAACCTTTGATTTGAAAATTTTTAATCGCTGGGGAGAAAAACTTTGGGAATCCAGTGACTTTAATGCCGATGGATGGGATGCTATTTACAAAGAGAAACCTGTGCAATTAGGTGTGTATTTTTATGCAATAACCTTTACAGACTTTAGAGATAAGCTATACAAGTTGAACGGAACGGTTCATGTTATTCGCTAAGGCAAATTAAGGGTTTTAAGCCACAGAGCAATATCTTCACTTACGTACAAAGGCACATTTCCTCCATTGAGGTATTCCCATGAAGTTGGTTGTCCTTCTCCTTCAATAAAACGGTGATTTAATTTTGGATATGAAATAAAAGACCATTGTTTTTTTTCGAGACATGCGCTTTTCCATAATTTTAAATCATCGTCTGTTACTTGGTAATCCCTATCGCCTTGTAAAAATAATACAGGACAATCAAGTGTTTTTAATTCATCAACTGGTCGGTACGATTTAATATCTTTCCAAAAATTGCTTGGCCAATAATTTAATACCTTTAAAACGGGTTGCGCTGTAAGGAATTGCTCACTTCTTACAAAGTCGATTTTTTTTTGTTCTTTCCTTAAAAACACCTTTTCTGCTAAGCTTACTTTACCATCCTGATTGGCAAGATACTTATATTGATACTCCAATAAAACATCTAATGGACGCGAACACCCTGCCATTGACACGGCACCTTTTACGCCCTTACACCCTTTTAAAATTAAGGGAATAGCATATCCGCCTTGACTGTGTCCTATAATAAATATCTGGTTTGTATCAATTTCTGATTTTGTTTTTGCAAGTTTGAAGGCATTAATGGCATCTTCAACCGTTTCGTCCCACAAAGTAAATTGTATACTGTCGAATTGCTTTTTATAAACAAAGGTTCGTTTATCATAAATAAGGCAGGCAAATCCTTGTGAAACTAATCCTAAATACATATCCTTAAACACCTGAATTTGACCATCGCTTTCATACCGATCGTTGGCACCTGAACCATGCACAAATATGAAAAGCGGTAATTTTTTTGAAATATTAAGCGGATAAATTATCTCGCCTGGCAATTTATATTTACCCGATTCGATGAATATATCTTCCTTATAATACCCTAATCCTTGTCCATAATGGGGCAAGCTATATGCTTTTCGTTTAAGGTAAAATTTATTAAGCTGTCCCTTGTCATTATATGCGGCTCCAAGTATTAAACAGCCTTTTTTAAAATAGAGCGGTGTAATATATTCAAGATCTTTACCACTGTGAATTATTTTCGTTTTGCCATGTGAATGGTAAGTGCCAATTGCTTTTTCTAACGCATTAAACGATTTTTTTAAGAATAATAAGGAAACATGCTTGCTTAAATTTTCATCAAATTGCCGATGAATCGTTCTGAATTTGTGATGTTTAATTTGGTGTATTAATTTTTCCTGATTTGAAATTCCCTGACCAATAGCGCCAAGTGAACTTAGTATAAATCCTAAATAAAGTATACTGCGTTTCATTATTAAGCCTTTATTGGATATAAATTTATACCTTGTCGTACTTGTATAACAATTTCAGAAGAGTACCAAAGTCTTTTGGGTATTCAGCTTCTAAAGTATACTCCTTGTCGTATAAGTTAAAATGTAAACTTTTGGCATGCAATGCCACGCGGTTCATCATTGGCAGCTCTTCAGTGTCTTTGCTCAACGAGAATTTGCGTTTAATTTTCGACAACATTGGCATACTGCCACCATATTGTAAATCGGCAGCTAGCGGTGCATTTTGTGACTTTAAATGCACACGAATCTGATGCGTGCGGCCTGTAAATGGATAGCATTGTATTAGAGTAAAATGTCGGAAAATTTCTAGTGTATTGGCTATGGTCAACGATTCTTTTCCTTCTCTAAAATCAATTTTTGCGTATCCCTTCGAATTAATTTTTAAGGGTTTATTAATTTCTAATTGATCAAAATGATGGCACCCCTCAGCTATAGCATGATACCACTTCGTAATCTTTCGATGTTCGAATTGTTTGGCCATTTCACGATATACTGTATTGTTTTTTGCAAATAATATTATCCCTGAAGTTTCTTTGTCAAGCCTATGGCATACCTGTATGTCGGGCCATTGCAGTCGTGCTAAGCCCAACAGCGATTTTTTTGTTTCATCCCTTTCATCTAAGGTTGATAAAAATGCGGGCTTATTCAATGCCACAATATGATCGTCTTCAGCAACAATCATTTCGCTAATATTTTTAAGTTTAAGTGTGATAGCTTTACGTATTAAAAGGTTATTATATATGGGAAATAGTACTTATGAACGTAGAAAGTTCGTTTTTGTCTATTTTGCCCTGTTGCTTGGTTTTTATATTCTTATAAGATAATTGCCCTGATTCTATTTCATCGTTTCCGGTTATTATAACCAAAGCTATACCTTTTTTTTCGGCATATTCAAATTGCTTTGGTAATTTTTTAATATCAGGGTATACTTCTATTGCTAATCCTTCATTTCTTAATTGATTGGCCAAGTTGTAATTATAAAGTCGCCCTTGTTCATCCATATGACACAAAATGGCTTTAACATCGGTTTGAGCTAAATCGGAAAATAGATTTAATTCCTCCATTACATCGTAAATACGATCAATACCAAACGAAATACCTATACCAGAAACACCTGGTAAACCAAATACCCCAGTTAAATTATCATACCTACCACCTCCCGAAATACTGCCCATGTTTACCGAATTTGCTTTTATTTCAATAATACATCCGGTGTAGTAATCTAAGCCGCGAGCAAGTGATAGGTTTAGGCAAATTGGCGAATTTAATTTTGAAACATTTATATATTTTGCAAGTTCAGATAGCGTGTCACAACCAACAGTAGCTTGCTCTAAATCGTTTAAATTATCTTTTACTATAGCAATTGATTCCTCGTTAAAAGGTAAAAGGAGCAGTATTTTTTGAAGAGCGGTAGCTTGCTCGTCTGACAAGCCTAATTCTTTAAACTCTGGAGTAAGGGTTTTGAATTCAACTTTATCTAGTTTGTCTATTAAGCCTACAAATGCATTAAATTTATCACCGATATTAAACTTTGTAGCTATGGCTTCAATTAATTTACGGTGATTTAAATGCAAAGTAACGTTTAGCCCTAATTGTGAAAATATTAAGTCTGCGATTGTCAACAACTCGGCTTCGTTTATCAAGCTATCCGATCCAATACAATCGATATCGCATTGCCAAAATTCTCTATATCGTCCACGTTGCGGCCTATCTGCTCGCCAAACGGGTTGCATTTGATAGCGTTTAAAAGGAAATGTAATCTCATTTCTGTTCATTGCTACATATCGTGCTAAAGGTACGGTTAAATCATAACGCAAGCCTTTTTCAGTTAGCTTAGGAGCTATTTTTTTAGACGATTTAAGCGCCCAAGTTTCCTCATCGCAGTTAGCTGCAAAATCACCAGAATCTAATATTTTAAAAACCAACTGATCTCCTTCGTTACCATATTTGCCCGTTAAAGTATCTAATTGCTCTAAAGCCGGAGTTTCAAAGGGCATAAAACCATACTTTTTAAATACCGTTTCAATGGTATTAATAATAAATTTTCGTTTCAACATTACTGCTGGACCAAAATCGCGAGTACCTTTTACTAAAGATGGTTTCATCATATAAAGAATCGACAAAATTAGTTGAAAGAATCTATTGAACCGAAATTTTAGAAGATTTGACAAAATGTTTATAAAATCAACTTTATTTTAACATTCCTTTGCACCATAATAAAAACATAAAAAAAATGAAACGAACGTGGATTATTGTATTAGTTGTTCTAGGAATTATTTTTTTAGGAGGATGTAGTTCTTATAATGGGCTTGTAGACAAACAAGTAGAGGTTGACAAAGAATGGGGTAATGTTCAAACACAGTATCAACGACGAGCTGATGTTTTAATTAACTTAATGGAAACCGTTAAAGGAGCCGCCGCAAATGAAAAAGATATACTCACGGCAGTTACTAACGCAAGAGCTGGTATTACTGAGGCAAAAGAAGCCATGACATCCGCCAAAAATCCGGCTGAATTAAATGTGCTTTTACAAAAAGTTCAAGCTAATGCAAGCTCAATCAAATTAACATTTGAAGCTTATCCCGCTATTCGTTCAACGGAAGCGTTTTTGAAATTTCAAGACGAAATAGCTGGAACAGAAAACAGAATTTCAACAGTAAGAGAGCGATATAATGAGGTTGTGGGGTCTTTTAATAAATCAATCCGACAATTTCCAACCGTGATATTTGCAAAACTCCTTGATTTTGATAAACGCGAATTTTTTGAAGCCGATAAAGGTTCAGAGACTGCCCCTAAAATTAAATTTTAATGGCATGGCGACCTTTTACTAAAGCCGAAGAATTACATATTACGGAGGCAGTAGCCGATGCCGAAAAAGGAACATCAGGCGAAATTAGAGTTCATATTGATCGGTATTGTAAAACGGATCCCTTGCTTAAAGCTCAAAATTTATTTCATCATTTAAAAATGGATGAAACCGAATTGCACAATGGCGTAATACTTTATGTTTCTATTGATGATAAAAAAGTAGCCTTATATGGAGATAAGGGTATAAATGAAAAAGTAGAACTTGATTTTTGGGATATTACTTTAGGGCATATGACTGAAGAGTTTAAAAATGGAAATATAATGGCTGGTATAGTTGCCGGCATTACCGATGCAGGTAAACGACTTAAACAATATTTTCCTGTGGCAGATGATGATAAGAATGAACTTACGAATGAGATCAGCTATAGCTAAGGTATTCGCTTTTTTTCTATGCTTGCTATGGGTTAGCACTCTTTTGGCATTCGAAGTACCCAAAAAACCTGAGGGCAATTCGCGTTATATAAACGATTATGCAAATTTACTGAGCCCAGATGAAGAAAATTTTTTAAATCAAAAACTTCAACAATATTGGGACAGCACATCGACTGATCTTGTTGTCGTTACACTTGAAACCTTAAAAGGAGAAGAGGCTTTTGATGTTGGGTTAAAGATTTTTAATACTTGGGGTATTGGAACAGAATCTAAGGATAACGGTATATTAATTCTTATTGCGCATGAAAATGATAATCCGACATTACGAAAAATTTGGATAACTACAGGTAAAGGGGCCGAAGGATTTTTACCTGATGGAGTTGCTGGAAGTATTATTCGTCATAAAATGGGGCCTGCATTTAAAGAAAAAATGTATGGCAAAGGAATAAATGAAGCCATCGTCGAAATTATTGCCCGTTCGAAAGGGGAATACAAAAACGAAGAAGAAGGTCCAAAACGGAATGCGCCAATTGTAATAATTATCTTAATAATTATATTCCTCGTAAGTTTTATGGGACGAAATTCAGGAACAGGTTCGCGCACTTATGGCCGTGGTGGGCTATTAGGCCCAGCCTTATGGATGGGAATGGGAAGCGGATTTGGTAGCGGCGGTAGCAGTGGAGGATGGAGCGGTGGATTTGGAGGAGGCTCATCGGGTGGTGGTGGTGCAGGATGTGGTTGGTAAACCCTTTTAAAACTAACCTTACATACCTAATTTGTCCATAATTTAGAGACTATTTATTCTTTACATTTGTAAGCTTTAAACTATTTTTATGCTCGATCAGCTCAAACTCGACAGTATCTTATTTTTAGACATTGAAACGGTTCCTCAATGCAGTAAATATGATGAATTAGATGAGCGTTGGAAGAAACTATGGGATAAAAAAGCTAAGAATATAGCGCGTAACCAAGAAACACCC
>CANMPY010000080.1 GCA_947499775.1 Bacteroidota bacterium
GAAATTTAAACCATAACACAAAGTAAAAATGAAAAAAATTTATATACTAATTATCTGCCTTTTTGCCACTGTATTAAGTTCAAAAGCTGATGAAGGCATGTGGCCGCTTACGCTCCTGAAACAATTGGAGAACGATATGCAAGCCAAAGGTTTGAAACTAACGGCTGAAGATATTTACAGTATCAATCAATCGTGTGTAAAGGATGGCGTGTTGCGCCTTATGCAACGCGGCAGCAATCGAATGTTTTGTACCGGAGAGATTATTTCTAACGAAGGTTTGTTCTTAAGTAATCATCATTGTGGGTACGGTGCTATTCAGGAATTAAGTACTCCTGAAGACAATATTCTTAAAAATGGTTTTTTTGCTAAGGATAGAGCTAGCGAACGAAAGGCCAGTTTTAATATTGGAATTTTGGTAAGGGTAGAAGAAGTAACGGATATGGTGTTAACAGGTATAAATGTTAATGATGAGGAAGTAGCGCGTGGAAAAGCTGTTAATGCACAATTAACCAAAGCAAAAGAGGAGTTAATGACCCGCGACGGCAAGAAATATCTAGTAGAAATTATCCCATTTTATAATGGTAATAAATTTTTGGCGATGTATTATGAAGTCTTTCGCGATATTCGTTTAGTAGGTGCACCTCCCGAAAATGTAGGTAAATTTGGAGGAGAAACTGATAATTGGATGTGGCCACGTCACACTTGCGATTTTAGTATGTTTCGTATTTATGCCGATAAAGACAATAAGCCAGCCGACTTCAGTGCAGATAATAAGCCATTTACCCCGAAACACTTTTTTCCAATTTCACTAAAAGGAACACAGCCAGGTGATTTTGCTATGATCCTAGGATATCCAGGACGCACCTCACGCTATACCTATAGCGATGGGATTAATTATTATTCCAATAAAGAACGTCCGGCTCGTGTAAAAATAAGACGTGCAGTTTTAGATATTTATGAAGAATCAATGCATGCCGATCCAAATATAAAATTGATGTATGCCGATAAATATGCCGGTTTAAGCAATTATTGGAAAAAATTTATGGGCGAAGTGGATGGGTTGAAAAATCTGAAACTATATGAGCGCCGCTCTGCTGCCGAAAAGGAAATGATTACTTGGATAGATGCCAACCAAAAAGCACCAGTATATGCCGAAACCTTTACGCTGTATAAGGATGCGTATAAAGGATTAAATCAATTTGGATTATTGCAAACCTATTATGGCGAAATATTTCCTAATTCACAACCCCTATCCTTGGCTTCAGGTTTTGTAAGTTTTGAAAAATTATTGTCAACTGAGCCTCAAGATGAACTCACTAATAAGAAAATTGCTGAATTTACAGCAGCTAATCTAAAAGCTGTACCCGAAATTTTTAAAGAGTTTTATACCCCAATCGAAAAGAAAGTTTTGGCCAAAGTACTTCAATATTTATATGAAGATATTGATCACGGGCAATTGCCAAAAGAGATAATTGACCTAGTAGATAAAGTGAAAAAGGATTATACCAAATTGGCCGAAACCCTCTTCAAAAAATCAATGTTTGTAGATCAGTCTAAGCTCGATAAATTTTTAAATTCCCCTAGTTTAAAGGGACTTAAAAAGGATCCAATTTACATAATTGCGAGCGCATATGCCAAAAAAATGTCGGAAGAAATGAAGCCCGTTTATGCTGAAATAAATGATAAATTGGGCCGAGCCAATCGTTTATTCCAAAGTGCTATGATTGAAATGCAAGCTGGGAAAACCTTTAATCCTGATGCAAATGGAACCATGCGCTTAACTTACGGTACTGTTCAAAATTATGAAGCCCGTGATGCCGTATTGTATAAAGAATACACAACCGATAGAGGGGTTGTTGAGAAATACCAACCTGGTGATATTGAATTTGATGCTCCCGCTAAATTAATTGAATTAATGCAGAAAAAAGATTTCGGTCAATATGCCGATGCCCAAGGCAATTTACATACCTGTTTTTTAACAACCAATGACATTACCGGTGGTAACAGCGGTAGTCCAGTTATAAATGGAAATGGTGAATTAATCGGTACTGCTTTTGATGGCAATTGGGAAGCTATAAGCAGCGATTTCGCATTTGAACCAGCCTTGCAACGAACCATTTCATTAGATATTCGTTATACACTTTTCATTTTAGACAAATATGCTGGAGCAGGCTATTTGCTTAATGAAATGAAGATAATAAAGTAAGGATTAGGACTGACGAAAAATAGGCGTCAAGTTTGTGATACGATTATGCTAAATTTGTTTCACCGTATGGAAGATAAATTTAGACGAGTTGGTATAATTTTTTGTGTTGCCTTAGGTATTAATCTTGGAATTAGCTCGTGTACGGATACCTACAAAGGCCCTTATCCAGCTGAGCCAGCATGTGTGCAATATAATGCAATTGATACTGTTGAATTATTAAATGGTACGGTGCGAAAAGAAGATACATCGTATTATATTTCAAATTATGTAAATGCATTTACCTTTACCAAATATTATCCTTGTGCATTAGCCCTTACGTTTAAAAAAGATGGCATGCCTATTCAATATTCAGGTATTGTAAGAAAAAAGGAAGGCATAACTAAAGATTATATTGAATTAACTGGGTCACAACCCATTTTGAATGAAAGCATTATAACCAATTATATTGGGCTTATTAGAAATAGAGACAGTGTATCTATACTGCCCAGTGAGCTCACGAGCACAATTGATTCTTATAAGGTAGAGAACGGTAAGGTAAAAGTATTGTTGAGTTATAGTGGGTGCACCCAAGGGCGCAAGCATACTTTAGCTATTTATAAAACCACACAAAAGCAAGGTGTTACTAGTGTATATGCTTATTTAGTCAGTAATCCTGAATTATGCCTATTGGCTTTCAATTTATGGTACGAATTTGATATGAACGGATACACTAATAGCAAATTAATCGTTCGTGATGCTTTAAAAATACATGAATTTATTATCCCATAAACGTACTAGGGTTTGATAAATTACGCATATTGATTCCTTTGATTTTCCTTTCGAAATTTAAAAAGCAGAGCAGTTTTATGTAGTAAATTTAAGAAGGATTAATATACAAATTCGC
The DNA here is from genome assembly GCA_947499775.1 of Bacteroidota bacterium. Taxonomy (GTDB): domain Bacteria; phylum Bacteroidota; class Bacteroidia; order NS11-12g; family UBA9320; genus JABWCE01. The sequence goes on from CANMPY010000080.1 coordinate 3,090, forward strand.
CTTCAATCATGCCCCTTACAGCATTGCTAAAATACAAGCGATGGGTTTTTAAATCATCAACCTCAATTGGTTTTTGAACTATTGAAGGATTATCTAACAAAAAGGATTTCCTATTTACCCCATCAATACACCCTTCGCTCAAAGGTGGGGTAATATAAATAGCATTCAATTCTAAAAATATATTAGAAGTTAGGGCTTCGCAAATACGTCCATATTGATTCAGAATAATGATTTCATCCCAACCTTTGGCTTTCATATATTGTGCCGCCATAACGAAGGTGAGACACGATGTGGATTTTAATTCGGATAAAAAATTACATGATTTTTGTACCAGAGGGTAAATGCCAGCTTTTAGTACTAAGCGTGTATCGGCAACATACGGTTCGAACTTTACATAATAGTTAGCAGTATTGCTTATGGGCAAATAGGTGCCGGTTGAATCGCGATAAATTATTAGTCTTACTTTTAGTATCGATTCTGTATAGGCTTTGCTCTCATTAAACAAAAGTTCTTCAAAAAAATGTTGCGTCCATAAAGGATTCCAATCCATTTGTAATATTTGTAAAGATTTTAGTAAGCGTAAATAGTGCAAATTGAACCGTTCGCATTTCCCATCAACGAGCTTGAAGGTTTCAAAAAAACCATCGCCGTATAAAAAGGATCGATTTGTATCTAATGAAAATGGCATACTATACGTTTAAAAAATTGGTATAATCTGCGAATTACGATTATTTGCAATAATATAATTGCATCAATCGCCTTGTGTAGCGAATATATGTACAGAGAGTATCAATTACGAATTAAAAATTATCTTTGCCGACGATAAAAAAATTGATGATAACGGAGGTTTATAAGCCAAAAAATAAAGTTCGAATAGTTACCGCTGCATCCCTATTTGATGGACACGATGCTGCTATTAATGTGATGCGTCGAATTATTCAAGCTACAGGTTGCGAGGTTATACATTTAGGGCACGATAGAAGCGCTGAAGAGGTTGTAGATACAGCCATTCAAGAAGATGCAAATGCTATAGCAATAACGAGCTATCAAGGTGGGCATATTGAATATTTTAAATACATGCGCGATCTTTTGGTACAAAAAGGAGCGCCGCATATCAAAATTTTTGGAGGAGGTGGGGGTACCATATTACCCGAAGAAATAAAAGAATTGATGGATTATGGAATCTCGCGAATTTATCATCCTGATGACGGGCGCGAATTGGGTTTGCAAGGCATGATTAATGATTTAATTATGCAAGCTGATTTTCCTACAGGAAACGTATTATCGGACGAAGTAAACCAATTAATAACTAAAAATCCTGTTGCCATAGCACGTTTAATATCAGCAGCCGAAAATTATCCTGAAAAGTTTGAAACGGTTGTTGAAAGTATAAAAGTACACGCATTGCAACAAGCCAATACTCAGGTTTTGGGAATAACAGGAACTGGAGGTGCTGGTAAATCGAGTTTGGTAGATGAATTAGTAAGACGATTTTTAGCCGATTTCCCAAGCAAAACTATTGGAATAATTTCGGTAGATCCATCAAAACGAAAAACGGGTGGCGCTTTATTGGGCGACAGAATACGCATGAATTCAATAAAAAACGAAAGGGTTTTTATGCGCAGTTTGGCTACTCGGCAAGCCAATTTAGCCTTAAGCAAACACGTAGATGATGCTGTGTTGGTATTAAAAGCTGCAGGATATGATTTAATAATTCTTGAAACTTCGGGCATTGGCCAAAGCGATACAGAAATAACCGATCATAGCAACGTGTGCTTGTATGTGATGACACCAGAATACGGTGCGGCTTCTCAATTAGAAAAAATTGACATGCTCGACTTTGCTGATATCATAGCCCTAAATAAATTTGATAAACGCGGATCGTTGGACGCCTTGCGTGATGTGAAAAAACAATTTCAACGAAACCATCTATTATTCGAGCAACCTGTTGAGGAAATGCCTGTTTTTGGAACAATTGCTTCGCAATTTAACGATCCGGGTATGAACAGTTTGTATCGGGCTATTATGGATATTTTGGTAAAAAAAGCAGGATTTTTAGAGGCTTCTACGTTTGCTTTTTCAGGCGAAATGAGTGAAAAAATATTTATTATTCCTCCTAACCGGTCACGGTATTTAGCTGAAATCGCAGAAGATAATCACCAGTATAATGCTTGGGTTAATTCACAAAGTACGATTGCACAAAAACTTTATGCCTTAAAAACCTCTGTCGAAATCTTAAAATTGTCAAAATTGGAGGCTAAGGATAGTGTAATAAAAGGGCTTGAAGAAAACTATGCGCTGATAAATTTAGATTTTGATCCTAAAAACTTAAAGGCTATTGAATCATGGCCAACAAAAGTGGCAACGTATAAAAATTCTGAATACAAGTTTAAAGTCCGGGGCAAAGAATTAAGTATATTAACCCATAGCGAAAGTTTAAGCCATACTCAAATACCAAAAATTGCATTGCCAAAATATGAAGCATGGGGTGATGTTCTAAAATGGCAATTGCAAGAAAATGTACCTGGTGAATTTCCATACACAAGCGGATTGTATCCCTTTAAGCGAGAAGGAGAGGATCCAACGCGAATGTTTGCTGGCGAAGGTGGTCCAGAGCGTACAAACAAACGGTTTCATTATGTTAGTATTGGTTTGCCTGCAAAACGCCTTTCTACAGCGTTTGATAGTGTTACCCTTTATGGGAGAGATCCGGAATATAGGCCTGATATTTATGGTAAAATTGGCAACGCAGGCGTGAGTATTTGTTGCCTCGATGATGCCAAAAAACTGTATAGTGGATTTGATTTAGCCAATGCCATGACTTCGGTTTCAATGACCATAAATGGACCTGCACCTATGTTGCTTGCATTTTTTATGAATGCAGCAATCGATCAGCAATGCGAATTGTATATCCATAAACACGGTTTACTTGATGATGTAAAAGCAAAAATTGCCTTAATTTACAAAGATCAAGCTAAACCTAAATACAAAGGCAATTTGCCAAATGGTAACGATGGGCTTGGAACCCTGTTGCTTGGCGTTACAGGCGATCAGGTACTCCCAAAGGATGTGTATGAAACGATAAAAGCCGAAACATTAGCACAAGTTAGGGGAACCGTTCAAGCTGATATTTTAAAAGAAGACCAAGCGCAGAATACGTGTATTTTTAGTACCGAGTTCGCGCTTAGGTTAATGGGTGATGTTCAGGAATATTTTATCGACCATAAAGTTAGAAACTTTTATTCGGTGTCTATTTCTGGCTATCATATTGCAGAGGCTGGGGCTAACCCAATTTCTCAATTGGCTTTTACCTTGGCTAATGGATTTACTTATGTAGAGTATTACATGAGCCGAGGTATGAACATTAATGATTTTGGTCCTAATTTATCCTTCTTTTTTAGCAACGGAATTGATCCGGAATATGCAGTTATTGGAAGGGTTGCTCGACGTATTTGGGCCAAGGCAATGAAAAATAAATACCATGCCGACGAGCGCAGCCAAATGTTAAAATATCATATTCAAACCAGTGGCCGTAGCTTACATGCTCAAGAAATAGATTTTAACGATATCCGTACCACATTACAAGCGTTGTATGCTATTTATGATAATTGCAACAGTTTACACACCAATGCCTACGACGAAGCTATTACTACACCAACCGAAGAAAGTGTAAGGCGTGCTATGGCTATTCAACTTATTATTAATAGAGAATTGGGATTAGCTAAAAACGAAAATCCAATGCAGGGTTCCTTTATTATTGAAGAATTAACGGATTTGGTAGAAGAAGCTGTATTACTTGAGTTTGAACGCATTTCGGAAAGAGGGGGAGTGCTTGGAGCAATGGAAACCATGTATCAACGGGGTAAAATACAAGAAGAAAGTTTGTATTACGAAACGTTAAAGCATAGTGGTGCATATCCACTTATTGGTGTAAATACTTTTTTAAGCAGCAAAGGATCGCCTACAATTTTGCCCAAAGAAGTTATTAGAGCTACAGAAGAAGAAAAGGAATTTCAAATTAATACACTAACCAAGCTACATGAACATTATCAAAAAAGGAGCAAGGAAAGTTTGATAAAAATTCAAGAAGCGGCCATTCATAATAAAAATATTTTTAGTGAGCTTATGGAAGCAGGAAAATATTGTTCGCTCGGGCAAATTACCGATGCGTTATTTGAAGTAGGTGGGCAGTACCGACGTAATATGTAAAAAATTAAATCTTACTGATTTAATTCATGTAACCGAATGTCAATTTTCTTTTCTTTACTGAAATATTCGAGTATTGCAAGGTATCCCGGTTTTGCAGGCATTACCAAAAACGTTGTTGGTTTTTTCGAAAGCCTGATCTTTTCAAATTCTAATTTGTCGCCGGTATAGGAAATGTTTCCGATGACATAATTGCTGTTTTCGGCTTTGTTCCTATCATAGTTTGTATAGGCGCAGTGAAACGTTGTTCTGTCAGCCGACATAGATGTGAAGTTGTAATCGAATAAGCCACGCGATTTTAAAATATAGCCTAGCATAGGTGTGCTAAGCGAACCATACCCCTTTGGTAG
>CANMPY010000081.1 GCA_947499775.1 Bacteroidota bacterium
TGCATAAACAATTTATTATTCTTGGAATAATAAATTATTGTTCGTTTACTTTGTTATATTAAATAATGGATAGTCGACAACCCTACATTCTTTTTTTAGAGTTATATTTTTTAGCTCTAATTTTTCTATATTCTCTCTAATAATAGTAATTATTTCAGGATTTTCATTCCAACACAGCATTTTCCAATTTATTTTATTTGGATGCTCTCTTAAATAATTTATAGCGTTTATAGAATTGGACCCAATTGGAAAGCTATTTCAATGGAAGAGTTGTTTTTAATTGCCCATAAACCGGATGCCGATGAACTCATTTCTTTATTTTATCAAAATTTGGAATTGGGCACCATTGCGAATGATTTTGAATATCCTTTTTTAAATCTTTTGCCGATTGAGTTGCAAATACCTGAATATTACCAAAGTCTGCAAACACAACCTCTCGTATGGGTAAGAATAAATAAAACTCATCAAGCCAATTTTAAATCTAAATATGCAGATCAGATTGTTGTGGAAGAAAATATTAACGAAACCTTTTCGGCTTTTGGATTAAAAAATAATACGGCTATCGATTCTGAACCATATCCTACAGAGGTTCAGGATATATCGTCACAGAAAATTTGTTCTAAATTTGAAAATACCGATAACCTCAAAGTATGGGATTGTTGCAGCGGGGCAGGAGGTAAATCACTTTTTATAGCCGAAAATTTTAAAAAGTCAAAGCTATACGCTTCCGACATAAGAGAAACAATACTTGATAATTTAAAACTGCGATTTAAAACTAATAGGTTAACGGTACCAAAAATTGCACTTGTAGATTTGAACAAAAAGCCGGAGAAAATAAATTTCGGAGGCGAAATAATTGGAAGAGGATTTTTTGATGTTATAGTTGCTGATGTGCCTTGCAGTGGTTCAGGAACTTGGGCACGTGATCCGGAAAATTTCACCTACTTTGATGCCAATAAAATTGATGAATTGGCCATTCGCCAATTGAATATTGTAAAAGCTACTTTGCGATTTTTGAAACCAGGTGGAACACTTTATTATGTTACTTGTTCCGTTTTTTCAAAGGAGAATCATGCAATAATCGATACTTTGGAAACTTTAGGATTAGTTAAAATTATCTCAACTGAAATGATTTATGGGTACCCGAATGAAGCCGATAATTTGTTTATTGCTAAGTTATGTACAGCTAAATCAGCGAATTGATTTATAAATAGTGACTTGGTTGCCTTGAAAAACCATTTCTAAGGTTTTTGTAATTTCGATTTGATCTTCTTTTAGGCAATGTGTCCATTGCTTCGGAATAACAATATACTTTGGTTTTAATTGATTAAACCAATAGTTAATCAAGCTTTTGTCTTTCATTTTAAAGTGGTTAAAAACCATCCCTTTTCTATCGAGGTACACTAATGGAGTATTAAGCGGATAATCGTACAAAACAAATATTATATCCGATTTCGGAATTTTAGTATTGGCAACCCATTGTGCTCCTTCTATCATATAGGCCTTATAGTCCCATATTTCACGACAAGGTAAATTATAAACCTCATCTTGTCGTTTTATTGATTGTTGAATACTTTGTGGTGCAATATTTTGGACAAAATAAAGCAAGAACAAAGCCCCAATACAACCCTTTGATAAAATCATTAATCCATCTAAACTTAGGATAATAATAACGGGTATAATAGTGCAAATGGCGTAGTAGTCATGGTTGATGAGTTGTTTTCCCATTAAAAGAATGAAGCATATAAATCCAATAAAAACTATGGTTTTGAACCATAGCACGCCATTGTTTTTGTAGCGGGTATTTAAGGATACTATAAAAGCAATCAAGATTATCCAATATTGAGTTTCTCTGAAATATTCCCTATGCCAGCATACAATGCTTTCCCAAATTTCAGAAAAATTACCCCAATCGTTAATATGACGCGACATGCTTAAGAAAACTGAAGATTGAAATACTGCATTAGCACGCACTGTAAAATAGTAGGTAATACTAAGCCAAATCGAGAAAAAGGCTACAAAAAATACAATGATGAATCTAATTTTGGATCTGCTAATTTGTTTGTCAATAAAAAATGAATGGGTTAATACCCAAAATAGATAGGCTATTGGAAAAATGGCTGACGTAATTTTTAGCAATGCTGCGGCAAAACCAAATGCTAAAGCATAATAAATTGCATTAAACTTTATGTTTAATCTAAAGGTTTCAAAATAGTAATAACTAATAAGTGTTAATGCAAAAGCTGGAACATCAGGCAAAAGGTTAAACCCATAGAAAAGTAATAAAGGGGAAAGGATAAAAAATACAGGAATTAAAACTTGTTGAAAAGCGTTGCCCCCATGAATTTTTATGGTTTTCATCAAAAAGAGGGCTCCTATGCTTAAAAATAAAAAGCATAATGATCTATATATGAGAAAAAGAGAATCTCTTGCGCCAAATGGCTTGGCAATTAAAGCGGTTGCATATTGTATAGCAGGAAATTCAACCCCAGTTTTGCCTTCGTTAAGTTCTAAATAATTAGTTTGCGGTTCAAAGAAATTAAGGCCATTATCGTAATAGTTTCTGGCTATACTAAATCGATCAGCCTGAGCCCAAAAATGTACACCCTGGGGTCTAAAATCAGTGTTGTATCCATGATGCAGTTTGCTAAAAACTAATGCACATATGCAAAAGAGAATCAGCGGCAAAATAAAAGGAGGTGTTTTATTTATCCGTGAATTTAGGTGTGAATTGAAATTTTGAAAAGCAATTTTAATCATGAATCTAAAAGGATGTTATTGAATAAAACGGAATTTTATAGGATTGCATTTCTTATTTGTTTTGACAGCGAACCCCATACTAGGTTATAGGAATCAATGGTCCACTCAAATAAAAGTTTATCGGAAATAGTACCATTACAATTTACGGTATTCCAATGTCTTTTGTTCATGTGGAAACCTGGAGTTACACCTTGATATTCTTCTCTCAAAAGGACGGCTTTTTCAGGGTTGCATTTTAAATTTAAGGAGTCAAAGGTCACAATATCCAAGAGTGAAAACATTTTGCCTCCTACTTTAAAAACCAAAGTGCGTTCATCAAAGGGGAAACTTTCGGTTACCCCTGGATGAGATAGGCAAAAGATGCGATAATCTTCAATATCCATTCATTGTAATATTTAATGCAAAAAAAAGCTTTTTATGCAACGTTTTATATTAATAAGTGTCTTTTAAATATATTTGAATTTTTAAATAATATGTTAAAAGGAATTTTAAGCGTTTTAGCCATCTTTATTTTTATAAACTGCTACTCTAAAAAACCATTTTCGACTAATCCTCAGAATCAAAAAATTGTTCAAGAAACTGAAAAACCAATCTTTAAAAAGAATAATGGACAGTGGGATAATGAAATTTTATACCGCTTAAGTTCAGGTGAAACATCAATTGCCTTTTATAAGAATAAAATTCAGTTTGGTTTGCGAAAAGTGGGTCATCAAAAAGCGAAAGATGGCCAACATCCAGAAGTATCCTATCTTGTATGGGATTTGGTAATCGAAAATAATAATGAAAGTCATGCTGTATTAGGTAGTAGGCAGCAGCCATCTAAAATAAATTACTTTATTGGTAACAGTGGTAAATCCATTGAACTTCAAGAATTTGAACAACTAACCTATCACAATATTTATCCAAATATTGATCTTGTATTTCACCTTGATGTAAATCGTGTTATGAAATATGATTTTGTTGTAAAACCTGGTGGAGACCTAACTGCCATTAAATTGCGATACGATGGGATAAAAAAACTAAACAAAGACTCTCGTGGAAATCTAGTAATTACAACGCCATGGAATCATAAATTAAAGGAAGGGAAACCAGTATCGTGGCAAATTATTAATGGAAAAAAAGTTAAGGTTGAAATTGATTATGTGGTTTCGTCCAAAACACTATGCTATAAAGCAAATGAGACGATTAGCCCCAATTCAACTTTAATTATTGACCCTTTAATGCTCGATTGGAGTACCTATTTTTATGGGAAAGTAGGAACAACAGGATGGGGGTATACATACGTTATGGACATGGACATTGACAAGGACAACAGTGTGTACCTTACTGGATTTACAACCGAACGATTTCCAATGAAAGTAGGTACTTACGATACTATTCCAACGGGTACAAATACATGGGATGGTTTTGTAGCGAAAATGTCGGTTAACGGAGACTCCTTGCTCTATTTCACATATATAGGCGGAAGTAGTTTTTCATATATCCTCTCCATTGCTGTTAATACCCAGAAACAACCTGTGGTGTCTGGATTTACATATGCCAAAGATTTTCCTGTTACAAGCAATGCCTATGATAAAACAGGCGGAAATAGTAGCGGATATAGAGGCTTTATTACCAAATTTTCGAGTGATTATAAAACGCTCGTTTTTTCAACCTATTTTGGTAAATCAAATACTTGGGGTACGGTTATACAAAGCATGCAATTAACGGCTAATGGCGATATTGTTTTTACTGGCAATACAAACGCATCTGATTTTCCCGTTACAACAGGATGTTTTCAAAGTACATATGGGGGTGGGGCTAATGATGCCTTTCTTACCCGTTTGAGTGCAGATGGCTCTAAATTAGTGTATTCTACTTTTTTTGGCGGTACAGGCGATGATAAAGCAACTGACATTAGTATTAATGCCACCGAAGATGTTTACATAGTAGGATCAACTTCAAATTCAAATTTTCCACTTACAATGGGCGCTCAAGGACCATTTAAATACTCAAACTCTGATATTATGGATGGATTTGTGGCTAGAATACAATATGATGGAAAAAAATTAATTTGGAGTAAAATGATGGGAGGTTCGGCCTCAGATTATTTTGAGGGGTTATATGTAAACTCAAACGATGAATTATATATTGGTGGTTATTCAAATTCTTCCAATTTCTACGTTACTGCCAATGCCCTCCAAGCAACAAATAATGGGGGTTACGATCATGTTATTGTTAAAATGAATAAGGCCGGTACCAATTTGTATTACAGTACATATTTAGGAGGGGGCAATGATGATTATTTTTATTCGGGATATTGGTGGACTTCAAACATTCGAATTACGGCTAATGTAAAAGATGAGGCTATTATTGGAGGAATAACTAAGTCGTTTAATTACCCAATTACAGCCGATGCTTTGCAAAACAAGAACAATTCGAAAGGAGCTTCCAGCTGGGCATCGAACGTAGCAATTACCAAATTAAGTTACGATGGGTCTCAATTACTCTATGGGACTTATTTTGGAGGATCAGAGTTTGAGTGGCCTACGGTATTAAAAGTGAAAAAAATAAGCTGTATGAGCAGCATACTTTATGGGGGAATTACCGCATCAAAAGATTACCCAACTACAGGCGGCGTTTTTAAGGAAAAAGCTAAAAATTCAACTGGTTGGAGCTATTCAGGATTTATGTCGCGATTCAGGGATACACTTTATACCGAACCAATTGGATTTAAATCAAATTTTGTAGAGTGCGATATGGTGTTCGAAATTTTAGATGCCAAAAATAGAGGAGCTGAATATTTGTGGAGTGATAAATCAAAAAGACAAAATTTAATAGTAACCGATACCGGAACCTATTGGGTTAGGGCAACGTATGGTTGCGATACGGTAAGCGATACCATAACTTTAAAACTGCAATATTCACCCGTTCTGAATTTAAAAGACGATACCACATTGTGTAACAATACAACTGGATACAATTTGGATGCAAAAAATGATACCATACTTCGAAAATATTTATGGAGCACATCCGATACTACTCAAATAATTAATACTAAAACACCTGGTTTATATTGGGTTACTGTATCTACACCTAATTGTGGATCGATTACGGATTCTACCGAGCTCACGTTTTTGAAATCACCAAATATTACAAATATTAAAGATTCGGTATTTTGCGATGCCATAAACTGGTTGGTAAAAACCGATTCTTTAGGAATTGGTACCACTTATAATTGGAGTACAAACGACACGAACTTGTCGACCTTAATTACGAAAACTGGAAATTATTTTCTAAAAGTAAAGAATTATTGTGGCCAAGATTCAGTTTTCTTTAAAACGGAGCTACTCATTACTCCTGTAGCTAAGTTACCTAAGGATACTTTGGTTTGCGATATTTTTTCGCTTACCTATAAAGTAGGGCGTGCAAACAATGAAGAATATTACCTTTGGTTTGATCCTATAAATAAAGTTGGTTATGGCATAAAAGATACGTTTTCGATGAACACCAAAGGATTGTGGGCTGTTTCGGTTAAAAATAAATGTGGTATAGCTATTGATTCCATTCAAATTGAACAAAGATTAACCCCGAAATTAAGCTTAGGAAAGGATACCGTGTATTGCGGAAATATGTCTAAAGTTTTAGCTATTGGATTATCGAAAAATGATGAAACATACCTGTGGAATACCGCCAATACAACCAATACACAAACTATAATTAATCCTGGTATTTATTGGGCACGCATAAAAAATATATGTGGACAGGTAAGCGATACAATCCAATTTACCCAAAAAAATAGTTTAAAAATTGACCTTGGAAATGATTCGATATTTTGCAATACCATTTCAAAATCGTTTGATATTTCACAACCCGACCCCGATGCACTATATACTTGGCATGATGCAAATAATGGAAAATTATATACATCCACAAAACCTGAAAAAATATGGGCATCCATTTCTAATTTGTGCGGTGTAGTATCTGATACAGTAGTATTTTCATTACTTAATACGCCAACCGTAAACCTAGGTAAAGACTTTGTCTTTTGCGATGTGGTTACCCCTGTGTCATTAACGGTTGGAAAATTATTGAATGGCGAAACTTATTTATGGAGCAATACTAAAATAACACCGATTACTGAATTTGCGAACGCTGGAAAACATTGGGTTCAAATAAAAAATAAATGCGGCATAGCAAGCGATACCATGGTAATTGTACTGGTCAATAGTCCTTTAGTTTCAATTGGCCCTGATACTTCCTTATGTGGTATTTTTAATTTACCACTAAATGCACAAAATCCTGGTTTAGCTTATTACTGGGAGCCAACGGGTGAAACAACACAGAAAATAATTGCACACCAACAAGTTAATTATAAAGTTACGGTAACCGATGCAAATGGTTGCTTTGGATTTGATGAGCTTCAGGTTAAGGATGATTGCAAAAGCAAATGGTATATTCCAAATTCATTTACGCCTAATGGAGACCTCTTGAATGATAATTTTGCACCAATATTTTTAAATTGTGAAAATTATAAAATTCAAATATTTAATAATTGGGGCGAGAAATTGTTTGAATCTTCTGATCCTTTTCAGCATTGGGATGGTTACTACCATGGCAAATTAGTGCAGGACGATACGTATATTTATACCATTCACTTTAAAAGCAGTGAAGATAAAAAGTGGTATAATATAAACGGGGGAGTGCTGTTATTGAATTAAATAATTTATCGTCATTTCAATTAAACTTCAACAATACTTTTAACTTGCACCGTCATTAAAATTGCGATGCAGCCGATTGAGATTCTTCGAAATTATTGGGGTCATAAATCCTTTAGGCCCATGCAGGAAGACGTTATTAATTCTGTAATTTCTAAAAATGAC
>CANMPY010000082.1 GCA_947499775.1 Bacteroidota bacterium
AAAAAATCCCAATTTCCATAATTGCATAATAATTTCAATTTAGCTAATATTACAAATTGAATTTTAAATACAAACCCTATTCCCTAATAAATTGAAACCTACTGATATTCAAAACCCTGAGTATTTTCACAAAGTTGTGGATTGCCAGTATGCTTGCCCTGCACATACGCCTGTTCCTGAATATATTCGCCTTATTGCTGCCGAGCGCTATACAGAGGCGTATATGATAAATTGGGAATCGAATGTATTTCCAGGCGTGCTAGGCCGAACCTGCGACCGCCCTTGTGAGCCTGCCTGCCGACGTGGCCGTGTTGACGAAGAGCCGGTGGCTATTTGCCGCTTAAAACGGGTAGCTGCCGATAATAAAGGGGATGTAAAACCCTATATGCCTCAAGGCCCCTTTGCCCCAAATGGAAAAAAAATAGCCCTGATTGGCGGTGGCCCAGCCTCCCTTACCGTTGCAAGAGATTTAGCCCCTTTGGGTTACGAAGTGCATTTGTATTGCGAGCAGAAAAAAGGCGGTGGAATGATGCGAAGCCAAATCCCTTCTTTCAGATTACCCGAAACGGTATTGGATGAAGAGGTAAACTATATTTTAGATTTAGGCGTTCATACCCATTTCAATAGGTATATATCAAGTTTTAAGGAAATACTAGACATACACTATGACGCCATTTTTATAGGCACTGGAGCACCAAGAGGTAAAGATTTATCAAACCTTCCAGGACGATTAGAAGCATCAGAACATATTCATGTAGGCATTGAATGGCTAGCCTCAGTTGCATTTGAACACAGAGCAAAAATTGGCAAAAAAGTTATAGTCTTGGGTGGTGGAAATACAGCAATGGACTGTTGCCGTACATCGCTTCGCCTTGGAGGCGAATCGGTAACCGTGGTAGTTAGAAGCCCAATGAAGGATATGCGCGCTTCACCCTGGGAAATTGAAGATGCATTATATGAAGATATTCCAATTTTAGAAAATAGAATCCCAAAATCGTTCGTAGTCGAAAATGGGATTTTAAAAGGAATGACCTTCGAAAAAGTCAAAGCCATTTATGACGAACAGGGAAAACGTTCTTTAGTATCATCGGGTGATGAGGATGAATTTATTGAAGCCGACGATGTATTAGTTGCAATTGGTCAAGAAAATAGCTTCCCTTGGATTGAGCGCAATTTAGGTTTAGAATTTGGGAAATGGGAATTGCCAATCTTAAATGAAATTACTTTTCAATCTACTTTACCCCACGTGTTTTTTGGAGGCGATTCGGCCTTTGGACCAAAAAATGTAATTACTGCTGTTGCTCAAGGTCATCAAGCTGCGGTATCGATTGATTTATTTTGCAATGAATTGTCGTTAACAGAAAGGCCTTCGCCATATACCAATCTCGTTAGCCAAAAAATGGGAATTCATGAATGGATTTATGACAATGACGTAACCCCTGATGATCGCTACAAAGTACCTCATGCTGCTAAAGCATTAACTTTAAAAGACCGAAAAAAAGAAGTTGAATTAGGTTTTGATTTACCAACCGGTTTTAAAGAAGCTGAACGTTGCCTCAATTGCGATATACAAACCGTATTTATGGAAGACCGCTGTATTGAATGCGATGCGTGTGTAGATATTTGCCCAACAACGTGCATTACCTTTACTACCAATGGCGAAGAAGACGATTTGCGAAGCCGATTATTGGCCCCTTCCAAAGATTTATCGCAGGATTTATACCTTTCAGATACTTTAAAAACAGGACGGGTAATGGTAAAAGACGAAGACGTTTGCCTGCATTGTGGCTTATGTGCCGAACGATGCCCAACTGCAGCTTGGGATATGCAGAAATATATTTATCAGGTAACAAAAGCAGGCAATAGCTGCGAGAAAATAGCCTAACATTAAAAGCAGAACCGTTATATAGCAGGACAAATAAAACGATAAGGCTATGAAAAACGCTATCACATTTGAACAAATAGAAGACAAAATAATTTTTATTCATAATCAACAAGTGATTATAGATAGCGATGTGGCTACGTTATACGGTGGAGAAACCAAAGAAATAAATCAGGCAGTTAAAAACAATCCTGATAAGTTTCCGGATGGGTATATTATTGTTACCCCTAACAAGGTAAAAACTGAACTGGTCAAAAATTTTGACCGGTTCAATAAGCTAAAACATTCAAGTATTCTCCCGAATGCATTCACCGAAAAAGGGTTGTATATGCTTGCTACAAATTTAGAAAGCCCTACTGCCACCCAAACTACTATTGCCATTGTAGAAACCTTTGCCAAAGTAAGGTTACTCTCCCAAACGATTACCGAATTATCTGATAATCCGGAAGAAACTAAACAAAAATCATTAATGGAAAAAAGTCGTGAAATCATAAGCGATCTATTTTCCTATGATAAATGAAATACGGATACCGAAACAAGCATTGAACTGAATTTTGCCGTGATCAAATTTAAACATATATTAAAAAGAAAACAGTAAAACATTTTAAAAAAATAAAAATTAGTTATAAAAAATGTCAAACAATACCATAAAAATAAATGATTTTGTAATACGATTTGCCAACGTAAACGGCACGGGTTCGGCAAGTGCTAATACTATGTTTGCCCTATCTATTTTTAGAATGGGTGTGCCTATGACTGCCAAAAATGTTTTCCCTTCCAATATTCAAGGGTTGCCAACATGGTACGAGGTGAGAGTGAGCGAAAAAGGATATTTGGGCCGTAGAGAAGGGGTTAACCTTGTAGCTTGCTTAAATCCACAAAGTTTGGCAAAAGATGTGGCCACGGTTATGCCCGGAGGTTATTTCGTTTTCGATAGTACTAAAAATTTACACAAAGAATTTCTAAGAGAGGATATTAATTACATCGGCATACCGATGATGGAAATTTGCATGCGCGAATATACCGACCCCCGCATGCGGCAATTATTCAAAAACATGATTTATGTAGGGGCATTAGCTACCCTGCTTAATATTGATTTGGATGTACTTAATGGTGTAATCTCGGATGAATTTAAGAAAAAACCAAAGCTAATTGACCCTAATATTTATGCAATCAATTTAGGGGTAAACTATATAAAAGCCAATTACGATTACCCCTTAAATATTCGATTGGAAAAAAGAAATTTAGTAGGCAATAAAATTGTAATTAATGGCAATACAGCTTGTGGTATTGGCGCAATTTATGCGGGTGCCACTGTGGCGGCCTGGTATCCCATTACACCATCTACCTCTTTGATTGATGCTTATGGAAAATATGCATCTAAATTAAGAATTGATAAAGAAACCGGTCTCAATAAATTTGCCATTGTTCAAGCCGAAGACGAACTTTCGGCAATTGGTATGGTTATAGGAGCCAATTGGAACGGGGCAAGAGCATTTACGTCAACGAGTGGCCCTGGAATTTCGCTCATGAGCGAGTTTCTCGGTTTGGCTTATTTTGCCGAAATATCAACCGTTTTATTTAATGTACAACGAACCGGCCCATCTACGGGAATGCCTACACGTACGCAGCAATCCGATATCCTTGCGTGCGCCTATGCTTCGCATGGCGATACCAAACATATTCTTTTGTTTCCAAGCTCACCAAAAGAATGTTTTGAAATGAGTGCCGATGCATTCGATTTAGCCGAACGGCTGCAAACACCGATTATAGTTATGCTTGACTTGGATTTAGGAATGAATGATCATCTTTCGGAGCCTTTCGAATGGGATGAAAATAGAATTTATGACCGTGGGAAAGTATTAAATACTGAAGAATTAGAAGCTTGTGTACAATATGGCCGCTACTTAGATTTAGATAAAGACGGCATTAGCTATAGAACTATTGCCGGCACACACCCTACCAAAGGCGCCTTTGTAACCCGAGGAACCTCACGCGACGAATATGCTAAATATACAGAGCAAGGCGAAGAATATGTAAAAAACATGGAGAAACTGACGCGCAAATGGGAAACCGCCAAAAAAATAATTCCAGAGGCTGAATTATATCAAAGCAGTTCGAATCATAAAATTGGTATGCTGTTTTTTGGAACCACCCTATACCCCGCTTTGGAAGCAATGGATATCTTAAAAGATCAAGGAATTCAAATAGATGCCATGCGCATTAGAGCATTTCCGTTTACCAAAGCAGTAGATGATTTTATAAATCAGCACGACTATGTATTTGTTATTGAACAAAACCGCGATGCACAGTTTCGTTCCCTCCTGGTAAATGAGTTAGACATAAATCCAAAAAAATTAATCAAAATTTTGAACTACGATGGAATGCCGGTAACTGCCGATTGTATAGTAGAACAGATACTACCAAATTTTGAATCCATCCTTGCTTAATTCATATATTTAAACATCGAAAATTCCATTAATCCCTTACTATAATGTCGTACATAAAACCTCCCTTTCGCCATCCCGATCTACCTTCAAATGAGCTAGGCTATTCGAAAAAAGATTATGAAGGTACTATATCTACCCTTTGTGCCGGCTGCGGCCATGATTCCATTAGTGGAGCCATCGTGCAGGCGTGTTACGAAATGTCTGTTGAGCCACACCGCATTGCTAAATTATCGGGTATTGGGTGTTCGTCAAAAACACCTGCCTATTTTCTTAACAATTCTCATGGGTTTAATTCGGTTCACGGGCGAATGCCTTCTGTTGCTACTGGTGCTAATTTGGCAAATCGCGATTTGCTTTATCTTGGCGTTTCGGGCGACGGCGATTCAGCCTCAATCGGAATGGGACAATTTGTGCATGTTATCCGTCGAAATTTAAATATGACCTACATCGTTATGAATAACGGGTGTTATGGCTTAACCAAAGGTCAAGATTCAGCTACTGCTGATGAAGGGTCATTGAGCAAAGGAGGGTCAACCAATTTATTTCAAGGTATCGACCTCGTAGGTTTGGCTATGGAATTAGGGGCATCTTTTGTTGCACGAAGTTTTTCGGGCGATAAAAATCAACTTATTCCTCTATTAAAAGCCGCTATGTCGCACAAAGGCTTTGCCTTTATTGACATTATTTCACCTTGTGTAACGTTTAATAACAATGTGGGTTCTACAAAATCGTATGACTACGTTCGCGATCATATGGAAACCCTTGGGACATTAGATTTTGTGCCCTATAAAAATGAAATAACTTTAGATTACCAAGCTGGCGATTCTAAAGCAGTTCAATTGCATGACGGTTCTATGCTTAACCTTCATAAATTGAATTTGGAATGGGATCCAACTAATCGCAAATCAGCGCTTGAACAAATTAATCAATCAAAAGATAAGGGTGAAATACTTACTGGCTTAATTTATATTGATCAAGAAAGTACAGATTTACATTCCTTAATAAAAACAACAAAGCAACCCCTTAATTCATTAACCGAAAAAGAACTCATGCCCAGTTTGACCGATTTAGAATTAATAAACGAAGATCATAGGTAGAAAACAGTTGTATTGGTTTCATTTATTATATTTGAATGCTGATTATTGAAAACCAATTCAGTAAAAAATTCACTAAATAATGGAAAATCGAAAAGATTTAAGGCTTGCGGTACTTATTGATGCCGACAACGTTCCTTATGCCAATATCCAAGGAATGTTAGAAGAAATAACAAAGTACGGCACCCCAACTTTTAAACGTATTTATGCCGATTGGACCCAACCAACTGTTTCGGGATGGAAAAAAGTATTGTTAGAGCATTCCATTACACCGGTTCACCAATACAGTTATACCTCAGGCAAAAATGCAACCGATTCATCCATGATTATTGATGCCATGGATATATTATATACAGGGCGAGTTGATGGATTTTGTATTGTATCGAGCGATAGTGATTTTACACGATTAGCCTCACGATTGCGCGAAGGCGGCATGGTGGTATTTGGCCTAGGCGAAAAAAAAACACCTGGGTCTTTTATTTCAGCCTGTGATAAATTTATCTATATCGAAATATTAAAAAAACGAGAGGAGGCAATACCTACTGATGTTCAAAAAAAATCAAAGGGTAAGCAAAAGAGCAAAGACCTACCAACCCCTACTATAGAAAAAATAGATCATAAATTAGCCAAGCTCATAACGAACAGTATTAATGATTTAGCCGAAGAAAACGGATGGGTATTTTTAGGCGATTTGGGAAATTTATTGGCAAAAAAACAACCTGATTTTGATCCACGAAATTATGGATTTAAGAAATTATTAGCCCTGCTCAAAAGCTTTGACAACCTTGCTTTAGATGAAAGGGATACAGGAAAAAATAACATAACCCATGTGTTTGTAAAAAATAAATAAATTTACACTTCCTCTAAATTAGGTTATTTTAATTTTTTAAAAAAAGGCTAATTCCATCATTTAAACTTGTGTAACCAAAAGGTTCCGAATGGAAGCAGTGAAAGCAGAAAAGCTAAGCCCGCTTTTACAAATGACCAGTGCATTTTATAGGCGGTTATGGCCAATAGTATACAATATAACACAAAGAGGAATCCGTGAATAGATCCAACTAATTTTACAGCAAGGGGAGCGCCAAACCAATATTTTAGAGGCATTGCTATCAATAACAACATTAGGTAGGACAAGCCTTCAAAATGACCAACTTTTACAAATAGATTAAAAATCTTAGGAATTCGTTTTTCCATAATGGCGCGAAAATAATTCTAAATATCGGTCTGTTTATGCGACCATCAAACTTTCAGCAAATTTTTTAGATACGGATGTAATTACGCTATTATTAATGTGTATCTTAATGGAGCCGTCAAATTTTATTTTCTCTATTATCGTCAATATCGTGCCTATACCAATATCAAGCTGTTGTAAATAACCCAAAAAATCAGTTGACGTATTTTTTACAGCCACCACTCTACATGTTATACCAGGTGCAATTTCAGAAAGCGTCAATCGCAAGGTGTCTTTTAATTTACCCTTGGCATCAGGTATTGGGTCTCCATGTGGATCAAATTCTGGAAAGCCTAAATATTTATCCAATCTATTTGCCAATTCGCTGTGTTTTATATGCTCAAGCTGCTCGGCTATTTCATGCACTTCGGCCCACGAATAGTCCAGTTTTTCCTTTAAAAATACCTCCCATAGCCTGTGCCTCCTCACTACTTGCAAAGCCACCGCTAATCCAGTTGCCATTAATTGCGCTCCACTTGTTTTTTCATAAGTAATAAGATTTTTGTCGGTAAGCTTTTTTAGCATATCAATTACCGAAGCTGGATTATTGCCTAACGCATCCGCAATAGCTTTTACACTTACTTTCTTACTTTTAAGTCTACTAAGTTTAAAAATACTTTTAAGATAATTCTCTTCCGAATGGGTTTGCATATAATAATTAAGGATACAAATATAGATTTTGTTAACTATAAAATTATTATTAGGCTAACCTAATAATATTTATTTGATTATTCGAATTATATACGCAATTTTGCATTTCAATTTAAACAATCATCATGAAACTTAAATATTGGAGCCCCTTTCTTCTAATCTTTGTTTTAATGGCATGCGATAGAATTATGCCTAAAGCTCCGCCCGACAATTCCTTGCTCGACGGACCAGTAGAAGGCCTTACCTCTGGCCAAACTATTCAATTTTTGAACGGCGATAA
>CANMPY010000083.1 GCA_947499775.1 Bacteroidota bacterium
ACCTTAAGGTAAACTTTGGTATTAATAGATTAGTCCTATTTTTATTTTCCGTCAAGAATAATAGGCGATTTATTGTCACCCATAATAATCATTTTGGCATTAGGCGACAAAGCCAATTCTTTATACGCTTTAATCATCTCATATTTAATTTGGTTGTCGCTTAAGCTAGTACTAATAATGCGTTGATAATCAGAAATCCCTTGTGCTTCAACCCGTTTGCGCTCGGCTTCCTGTTTTTCTTTTTGCAATACAAATTGCATTTTTTGAGCATCTTGCTCCGCATTTATTTTAGATTCAATCGTCAATTTTACAGATTGTGGCAAGGTGATGTTTCGAACTAATAATTGTTCTAAAAGCAGTCCTCTTTTTTTGAAATCGCTTTCAATGCTTTTAAAAATTTTTATCTGAAACTCATCTCGTTTTTTTGAATATAACGACACCGCATCATAATAAACGGCATTGTCTCTGATTTTGGTTCTCGTAATTGGCCTAACAACTTTATTGGTGTAATCTGACCCTAAGTTTCTAATTATATTTGGCCCATCTGAAGGAATAATGCGGTACAAAACCGTTAAATCAATAATCAATTCAAGTCCATCAGCACTCAATACCCGTATTGCATCATCTCCCGTTTGATCGCCTTCATCGTGGATGGCGCTCATGGTATAGTTTTGCGTTTTTACATCTAATTTTTGTAACTCCATTAATGGATTGATGAAATGCAAGCCACTCTCAAGTATATTATTATCAACTTTTCCGAATAATACTTTTACACCTATTTCGCCTGGATTTACTTGTTTAACGCTTGCCAACATAAACCCTAATGCAATTAATGCTATGCCAAAAAATTGAATGCCCCTTACAATTCGAATATTAGGAATTTGTTTTCCAAAAAAACGATAAACAACGAGGGTAATTATGCCAAAAAATATCAGTATCATCTTTTTTATTTATTTATACTACAATATTAATTAGTTTGCTGTTTATAATATAAATTATTTTTGACCTTTTATGCGACTATTAATCCAACGTGTTGCCGGCGCTTCGGTAGAAATAAACAATAGAATAAGTGCCAATATCCATAATGGTTTGTGCGTTTTTATAGGAATTGAGGAATCGGATACACAAGATGATATTCAATACCTAGTGACCAAATTAATTAATTTGAGGATTTTTAACGATGAAAATGAACTTATGAATTGTTCAGTATTGGATGTTGGAGGCAATATTTTAGTGGTAAGTCAATTTACACTTCATGCTCAAACCAAAAAAGGAAATAGACCTTCCTTTATTAAAGCGGCTAAACCAGAATTAGCGAAACCGCTTTATGAAAATTTCATTAATTACTTAACTCAATTGCTAGGCAAACCAATAGCATCGGGCGAATTTGGCGCCAATATGAAAATAGCGCTTGTTAACGATGGCCCTGTTACCATTTGGATGGATTCTAAAAATAAAGAATAGGGGTGAGCCTCTTTTACAAAAGGATTATAATCCAGGAAAAATGGCACGGCTAATATTGCTCCATGGCCAAGGTATATTAGCAAACATTATTAGCAAACCAACCGTAAACCAAATGGCGGCCTTTTTGTGCTTCGCTAAATCATTTGCTTCTTTTTTTGTTGCTATTCGTCCATATTGAATTACAGCAACGGCAATGATCATTCCTAATAAATGTTCCATTCCCCAATATCTTATTTCAGGATCTTTCATTCCTTCAGCCATATTCGATAAAATAGAATATTGTCCTAAATAGATATAAAGGGTTAAGCCTATTGCCAATTGAAGATGGCAAAATAAAATAAACCACATGCCGGCCTTTTGGTCTTTTGTTTCCCAATTTCGTTTTTTGCTAAGCCCATTGTACGCTAGTAAAACGGCCCAAAAACCAGATAAAAGTAAAGCCCATCGCAAGATGTTGTGGAGATTGTGTAGGAGTATATTAAACGTTTCCATAGTAGATGTTTATGGTTTCAAAAATAAAGTAGAATTTGGAATTACCTAATGTAATTTATTATTACACAAAATAGGTCTTCATATAATTACTCTTTTCGGTATCGCTGAGGCGATTTCGAATCTTTAAATAAATATTCGTATCGCACCCAAAACCCTTTTTGAAATTTTAAAAAATCATAAGTCCCATCGGGAAGGTAATATCCGAACATGCCTTTAAGCATTGGGTTGGCGGGAACCATATTTGCAAAAACAACAATATCCTCTTCTTTTTCGTAGCGTAGCAACATCACAGCCTTATCCGAAAATGTAAAAACCATCCGGCTCTGAATATCTCCACCATTATCAAAAACAGGCGCGCCAAACTTAGGTTGTCCATGTTCGTCGAACCACAACACGTCGATTATTTTTTTGTTCACCTTAGCATCTTCGCCGTCCCAACCCATAAGCAAGTAATGGGTTTTCTTTTTGTATTTAAAGGAGTGTATTTGGTAATACAGAGCGCCCATCCAATGTCTATTGTCAAGTATAGCATAGCTTTGATTTTTTACCGTTTGGCTGCTGTCGTAAAGTCCAAAAATTTGAAATGAGTCTTTTAAATTTAATTGCATGACTCCAAAATACAGAAATTTTGAGCTATCCAATGGAAGGTTCCAGGTAAAGATTCGAAATAAATTATCTTCAGAATTAACTATTGAAACCGTTTTAAGGCTTGCGAATGGGTAGTTAAATGAATTTTTTATTTTTAGAGCCTCTTTAAAATATTGTATAAAATAATAAGTGCTTGTAATGCGCGTAGTTTGGTCTTCGCCATTAATGATGTTATTGCTTAATCCCTCAAGTCTATATTCATAATTGCGAATTGAATCGAAGTTAGTAGTATCTTTTACCTTACTTGGATAAGCCGATGAAAGCGTTGTGAAAAACAGGAAGCTTATAAAGATCAATAAATAACGCATAGTATTCTAACGGTTTTTAGAGATAATTAGTGCCATCGCGTTGCTATGTTTTGTAAACAAGTATGATCGACTTACAAATTTTCGATAACCATGGCACTTGCTCCACCGCCACCATTGCATATTGCGGCAGCGCCATAGCGTCCTTTATTTTGTTTTAAAACGTGTAAAAGCGATACAATAATTCTCGCTCCTGAACATCCTAATGGATGGCCTAATGACACCGCACCTCCATTAACATTTACTTTATTAGCATCTAAGCCTAATATTTTGTTATTCGCTAATCCAACTACTGAAAAGGCTTCGTTTAATTCAAAAAAATCAATATCAGAAACAGGTATTCCAGCCATATTTGCAGCCTTTGGTACTGCCAAAGATGGCGAAGTTGTGAACCATTCAGGCGCTTGTTCGGCGTCAGCAAATCCACTTATTTTTGCCAAGGGCTTTAATCCCAATTCATCCATCTTCCTTTTACTCATTAAAATAACTGCCGCAGCTCCATCGTTCATGGTGCTTGCATTTGCAGCTGTAATAGTTCCATCTTTTTTAAAGACCGTATTTAGAGTGCTAATTTTATCAAATTTTACGTTTTTGTATTCTTCGTCCTGAGTAAATAGAATTGGGTCACCTTTTCGTTGAGGAATTTCTACTTCCACAATTTCCTCATTAAAGTTTCCAGCATCCCAAGCTTTAGCCGAACGTGTATAGGATTCAACAGCAAAATCATCCTGCATTTGCCGTGTAATCTCATATTTTGATGCACACAACTCGGCACAAGTCCCCATCATTTGTTGATCGTACACATTGGTTAATCCATCAAATTGCAATCCGTCTATTACATTAACATTTCCGTATTTATATCCACTTCGGCTACCCATTAAATAATGAGGTACCATGCTCATATTTTCCATTCCTCCGGCAATTACCACATCGGCTTGTCCAAGCATAATGGCTTGTGCGCCAAATGCTATTGATTTCATTCCACTTGCGCATACTTTATTTACAGTTGTACAATTAACACTTTCGGGCAATCCAGCAAAAATAGCGGCTTGCCGGGCTGGTGCCTGACCAACACCTGCTTGCAATACACAGCCCATAATAACCTCATTAACCTCGGATGGATTTAAGTTAATTTTTTTAATGGCCCCACTAATTGCGGCGGCACCAAGTTTTGATGCTGAAACTGAAGCTAAACTTCCCATAAAACTTCCGATGGGCGTACGCACTGCCGATACTATATAAACGTCATTCATAGTGATTTTTAAATTTTGCGCGAAGTTATATCAATTCCTAAAACAAAATTCTCGATTTTTTATTTTAGTAAGGGTCGAACACCTTAATTTTTAATCGAATTACTAACATTGAGGCAAAGCGACTATCTCATTGGCTTATTTTAATGCTTTCGCCATTATTTTGCCTTGTGTGGGTTACGATTTTTTTTTTTGAATAATAGTTTAGTAGATGGTGAATGCCTGAAAAATGACCATAATTAGGAGATAAATTTCCTGTAAAAAAACTTATTTATCCCAGCTGTATATGGTTCCAATATTAAATAAAGTTGAAAATCCATTTGAATGTATCACCGCTTTTTTGTATGCAGTAGAAGATCCAATCACATAATCAATTTCTACTTTTGTAACCTCACTCATCCCACTAATTAATTCAAAATTAGCTGCTAATTTTAGGTTAGGGTTAAGTGTATAGTATAATTTAGACCCTGCGTTTATTAATATGGCCGATCCTGTTAGCCCAAATGTTTTAATTTTTAAATCAATCGATTCTGTTGAGGTTGCGGTTTTTACTTCTTTGTGCCGATCTAATATTACATCGTATGGGTTTTGTGCACCAATTAATACAGATATTCCAAAAGTATTTGTCCAAAATAATTTTGAATTTAGCGTTTTGGTTTTATGCTTTATATTTAGGGATAGTCGATTGCTTCGCATTACGCTTACGAGCTCGCGCGTAAAATAAAAGTCACCTTCTTTGACAAATAGATTGAAGTTTATTTTGTAATTGTTTGTAGCAATACCAGCTTCCCAATCCCATTTTTTGTTTATTATTCGCCCATAGCTTAAAAATGCCATTGCGCCTAAGTCTATATTTAAGTCAAAAACAGGTTCGGGTTGCTTAATATTAAACTTATCGGACTTAAGCCCTACTCCAAATTCAATATATTGGTTTTGCGCTACGAGTTGCCCATATCCAATGGGTATAAACATAAAAAGTAAGATTCGAATATTAATCATCAGCTTTAATTGAATCACTTGGTTTTGTTAGAGATTTGATATGAAACGACTTTCGATGAAATTTGGTAAACCCATTTTCCATTATAGCCAACACATGCTCACGCGTGCCATAACCTTTATTTTGTTCCCAATTATACGATGGAAATTGGTTGTGAATACGCATCATCCATTCATCGCGATAAGTTTTGGCTAAAATAGAAGCGGCGGCTATTGATAAATATTTATTATCGCCTTTAACAATTGTTTTATAGGGTATGTTTTTTGTGGGCACAAAATAGTTGCCATCTATTATTAAATGGTGAGGTTTAATTTTTAGGCTTTTAATGGCCATATGCATTGCTTTTATGGATGCTTGTAAAATATTAATTCGATCAATTGTTTTTTCATCTATTTGATAAACAGAAAAATCAATGGAATGCTTTTCAATTTCAATTCTTAATTTTTCACGTTGAATTTTAGTCAGCGTTTTAGAATCGCGTAGGAGCGGGTGCTTAAAGTCGGAGGGTAGAATAACAGCAGCAGCAAATACAGGACCTGCTAAGCATCCTCGTCCTGCTTCATCCAATCCTGCTTCTAAACAATTTTTTTTAAAGTATGCGTCTAGCAAAGCCTAAAATTAATGTTAATTTGCAGCAAAGAAACCAAATAAAATCAAGAGCAAAATTAAATGTTTAATTACAGAGAAATATTTTACAATCGATACTTTACTAGCCAAGTTGGAAAAACAGATCCAAGTGCAACTACAACTCTTTTCGAAGAGCAAAAATGGTTTTTTAGCCGTGAAATAATCCCATTATTGCCAAAGGACAAAACCATCTCAATATTGGATATTGGATGTGGAATAGGTTCCTTATTGGCTGCTGCTAAAGAATCAGGATATACTGCAATTAAAGGTATTGATATTAGTCCTGAACAAGTAAAAATAGCGAATACTCTGGGGGTAAAAGAGGTGTTTTTAGGTAACCTTAACGATTTTATTAAGGAAGGAAACGAAAGGTTTGATGTGATAACGGGGATGGACATTATCGAACATTTTTCGAAAGACGAATTAACCGAATTGGTGCTTAGTCTTAAGGGTATACTTAATAAAGATGGAATGTTGATTTTCAGAACACCAAATATGGATTCGCCTTTATCTACTGTATTTTCATATGGCGATTTCACACACGAATGTTTACTAAACAAAAGCTCGGCTATGCAATTGATGAATTCGTGTGGATATCAGCAAACTCAAGTTTTGCCAAGCATGCTTAAGCTGAACAATCCAGTAAAAGAAATGATACGAAAATGGCTTTGGCTTGGAACCGTTTTGAACCTAAAAATTCAACTTTTTTCTTCGGCTCGCACTTGGCATCAAGTTGTATTTACACCAAATATACTTATTATAGGAAGAGCTTAAATTAGCTCACAAACCTTACTTCTTCTATTCGAGCGTCTTCACATCGATAAATTTTTCCTGGAAATTTATTTCTTCCCTCCCGAGTCTCCCCACAATGAACTTCCCAGCCATTGTCTCGTCTCGGTGGGCCTGTGCGGTGGAGGGCTGACTTGGAGGATTTCTATTTTTATTTTAATTCATCTCCAAAAAAAATCGAAGTTGGCAAATTCAAGATAGTTGGTAATAGAAAACACACATTTGTATGCCAAAAATATACTTGTATTAAGCAAAAAATGTTGGTTGTACTTTGGCCGCCTAGTCCACTCGCCCCGCTTATACCCATCACTAGTGAGACGAAGGCTGGGAAGAAAGAATTATTAAGGAAATTGTTATGGCTTCGGTGGTTTTGAATCTTAAAATAACCTTGTTTGCATCAGGAAGAACTTTGCATCAGGCGGTGTTTACGCCTAATATTATTATTAAAGGAATTAACTAGTATTTTAATATGAATGGATTTTATTGTTATTTTAAGTATAAAATATTTTTCCTTAACTTTCTCTAATTGATTTTTATCTTAACTTTTTCCAAATACAATAATACTTTCCTTCTATGCCCTTTAAGTTTAATCATTGCTTTAAGTTTATTTCTCGAAATTGAAAACACCATTGGTTTTTCATAACAATCCAGTTTTTTTATTTGATTAATACTATCATTTTTATATTGGTTTTGCTGACAAAATAAGTACAAGGAATCATTTTTCACTTTGAATATACCAGTTATTATATTACCACAATTAGTTTCTTTAAACGTTGAGTCAATAGCAAGGCATAGTGAAGAACCTTTAATTACAGCCGTATGATTTATTCTTAAAAATATTGAATAAATTTTATCACACTTTGCACTTTTATATTCTCCAATAACAGACTCTTTGTGTGTAACACAAGAAGTTAATAAAGAAAAAAAAAGTACTAAGTATTTAAATCTTGATTTATTAGCCAAAATAGTAAAATAAAAACAAGAAATCACACCGCAACTTA
>CANMPY010000084.1 GCA_947499775.1 Bacteroidota bacterium
GATTTGTAAAACCATTTCTGTAGGAGGGCAAAAGCTTATTGGGCAAGAGAAAGATGGCAAAGAAGCATTGATGATTTTCCCAAATCCTGCCGATACTAAAATAGCGATTGTAACTCAATCTGAAAGCGCAGCCAAAATTTCAATTAAGGATGTGTATGGCACAGAATTAATCCGATACGATGCTACTCCTAATTCAGATATGTCAATCGAAATGTATGTTGATTCGCTTCCAAAAGGCACCTACTATTTAAACGTAGAGCAAGATGGTAAGATTGAAAGCACCAAATTTGTAAAATAATAGTATCTAAATAATTTTAAGAAAAGGCGGAACTTCAATGGTTTCGCCTTTTTTTTATGCCTTAATATAAGAAGAAAATAAATTTTAGAAAATACTATGGCAATTAACTAGTAATAATATTATTTTTGCAGCCTTATTGTCCGATGGTGTAACTGGCAACACGTCTGGTTTTGGTCCAGAAGAGTCGAGGTTCGAGCCCTCGTCGGACAACTCAGACGAAGTTTATGATAGTCGAACATTAAGAGAGACGAAAGTAAAACATTATGGAAACAGCATCTAACAAAGTAAAGTTATTTACATGCCGAGGTTCTCGGTATCTGTCCGAAAAAATTGCCGAAGAATTTGGCGAGCCACTTGGTGAAGCTTCGTGTGCCATGTTCAGCGACGGAGAGTTTCAAACTAGCATTAATGAATCGGTTCGGGGTTATGATATTTTTATCATTCAATCTACCAATCCACCACAAGATAATTTAATGGAGCTATGCCTAATGATTGATGCTGCAAAACGAGCATCAGCGCATAAAGTGGTTGCCGTTATTCCATATTACGGCCTTGCTAGGCAGGATAGAAAAGATAAACCAAGGGTGCCTATAGCTGCAAAAATGGTGGCCGATATTTTAACCGCTGTTGGAGCTGACAGGGTGATGACTATGGATCTTCATGCCCCTCAAATACAAGGATTTTTTAATATTCCGGTCGATCACCTTGACGCATCTGTAATATTTGTTCCCTATATAAAAAGTTTAAAATTACCTAACCTTAAATTAGCAGCACCCGATGTTGGAGCCTCAAAGCGTGTACGTTTTTTTGCGCAAGCAATGAATGTAGAAATGGTAATTTGTGATAAGGAAAGAAAAATTGCAAATGAAGTGGCTTCTATGACCATAATTGGAGACGTTAAAGGATATGATATTGTTTTAATCGACGATTTATGCGATACCGCCAATACCCTTTGTAAAGCAGCCCAATTGCTAAAAGAAAAAGGAGCACGTTCAGTTCGAGCTGTTTGTACACATGCAGTGCTTTCGGGCAAGGCTTATGATACTATCGAAAACTCTGAATTAGATGAATTGGTTGTAACCGATACCTTACCTATTACGCGCCAAAGCAACAAAATAAAAGTATTAAGTTCAGCAAAGTTATTTGCTAATGCCATACGCAATGTTATTGATCATAATTCAATAAGCTCATTGTTCAGCATAGAAACAGCATTCCAACAAAAATTAAATGTATAAAATATAAATGAAAACGATTGTATTAAAAGGAGACGCCAGAAACGATACTGGTAAAAAAGCAACAAAAGCATTGCGAATTGAAGGTAAAGTGCCTTGCGTAGTTTATGGTAAAAACGGTAATACCCATTTTGGTGTATATGAATATGATTTTAAAAATCTAGTTTATACCCCAAATACCTATTTAGTTCAACTAAATCTTCCAGGTGCACAACTATTAGCCAAATTGCAGGCTATACAATTTCATCCTGTTTCTGAGGCTATTATTCATGTCGATTTTATGGAAGTGTCATTAGATGTGCCATTAACAATAGCTATTCCTGTATCGGTTAGCGGAACAGCTCCTGGTGTTAGATCAGGTGGACGATTAGTGGTTAAAATTAAAAAATTAACAGTAAAAGGAATGATTAAAGATATTCCTGATTCTATCGAAATAAAAGTAGATAATTTAGAAATAGGCCAAAATGTAAGAGTTGGCGATATCGACGTTAAAGGTTTAGAACTTCTCGATACGAAAGCCAATTCGGTTGTTTCGGTAATGGCTACTCGTGCAAGTATAAGTGCAGCCACTGAGGATGCAAAAGACAGCAAGAAAAAATAAATTAGTTATCATATTTAAGGCAAAAAGAGGGAGCAAAGTCTTCCTCTTTTTGTTTTATATTCACTTTGCTTTTTTGTAGATTTGCACTAAAATCCCATTACCCCACTATGTTTGATTTAGAAATGATAAAAGCGTTGTATTCGCGCTTCCCTGATTGCGTTGCAGCAGCTCGTAAAACAGTTGCAAAACCATTAACACTAACCGAAAAAATATTATACACGCATTTATGGCAAAGTCAGGCCACTCTGAATTATGAACGTGGCGTTAGTTATGTCGATTTTGCACCCGATAGAGTAGCTATGCAGGATGCAACGGCACAAATGGCTTTGTTGCAATTTATGCAAGCAGGGCGATCTAAAGTTGCAGTCCCATCTACGGTGCATTGCGATCATTTAATATTAGCAAAAGATGGTGCCATGGCTGATTTAGAAACATCAAAAACAGTAAACAAAGAAGTCTTCGATTTTTTAGCTTCTGTTTCTGATAAATACGGAATTGGATTTTGGAAACCAGGTGCTGGAATTATTCATCAAGTGGTATTAGAAAATTATGCATTTCCCGGAGGCTTAATGATAGGAACCGATAGCCATACTGTAAATGCAGGGGGACTCGGAATGGTAGCCATAGGAGTGGGAGGGGCTGATGCTTGTGATGTTATGGCAGGCTTGCCATGGGAGCTTAAATTCCCAAAACTTATTGGTATAAAACTTACAGGAAAATTAAGCGGATGGACTTCTGCTAAGGATATCATATTAAAGGTTGCAGGCATACTAACTGTAAAAGGTGGAACTGGAGCCATTGTTGAATATTTTGGCGAAGGCGCCATAGGATTATCGTGTACCGGAAAAGGAACCATTTGTAATATGGGTGCCGAAATAGGGGCTACAACATCGGTTTTTGGTTACGACGAAAAAATGTCGGATTACCTCAAAGGTACAGGTAGAGCCGAATTGGCTTCTGCAGCTGATGCAATTGCCAATCACCTTACCGGAGATCCTGAAGTTTATGAGAATCCTGAACTTTATTTTGATCAGGTTATCGAACTTAATCTGTCCGAATTAGAACCGCATATCAATGGACCTTTTACGCCAGATATGGCTTGGCCAATTTCTCAATTTGCCCAAGCAGTTAAAGATAATGAATGGCCAACTGAATTAGAGGTTGGTTTAATAGGATCGTGCACCAATTCGTCGTACGAAGATATAACCCGAGCAGCTTCGGTAGCAACGCAGGCAACAGATAACGGGATTAAAGCAAAAGCAGAATTTACTATCACACCAGGTTCTGAGCAAGTAAGATACACCGTTGAACGAGATGGTTATTTGGCAATATTTGAAGAAATGGGAGGTGTGGTATTGGCTAATGCTTGTGGCCCTTGTATTGGGCAATGGGCTAGGCATTCAACCGACCCCAACCGCAGAAATTCAATCATAACTTCATTTAATCGAAATTTTGCAAAACGCAACGACGGCAATCCTAACACGCATTCGTTTGTGGCCTCACCCGAAATTGTAACAGCTTTGGCTATTGCAGGCGATTTAACCTTTAATCCCCTTACCGATTTCTTAGTGAATGCAAATGGTGATAAAATAAAATTGAAGGAACCTTTGGGTATAGAAATGCCATTAAACGGTTATGCCGTAAAGGACGCAGGTTATCAAGCACCAGCAGAAGATGGGAGTAGTGTTGTTATAAATGTGGCATCCGACAGCCAGCGTTTGCAATTACTCGACCCTTTTAAAGCGTGGGAAGGAACAGATTTAAAAGGCTTAAAATTATTAATAAAAGCAAAAGGTAAATGCACTACCGATCATATAAGCATGGCCGGCCCTTGGCTAAAATTCAGAGGTCATCTAGATAACATTAGCAACAACATGTTAATAGGCGCTTTAAATTATTTTAACCAAGAAACAAATTGCGTAAAAAATCAATTAACTGGCGTGTATGGCGAGGTGCCTGCCGTTCAGCGAGCCTACAAAGCAGCTAATATAGGTAGCATAGTGGTAGGGGACGAAAATTATGGTGAGGGCAGCAGCCGTGAACATGCAGCTATGGAACCGCGGCATTTAGGGGTTCGCATTGTATTGACTAAATCGTTTGCCCGTATACACGAAACCAATTTAAAAAAACAAGGAATGTTGGCCTTAACCTTTGCCAACAAAGAAGCATACGATTTAATCTTAGAAGACGACACGATGACTCTTTTGGGATTAAAGGATTTTGCCCCAAATAAACCCTTGCGATTGGTACTAAACCATAAGAATGGAACGACTGATACCATTAATTGCAACCACACTTACAACGTTCAACAAATTGAGTGGTTCAAAGCTGGGGGTGCCTTAAATATTATTCGCAATCAAGTATAATAACTTATTAAACTGTTCGCAGTTTTTAAACTATTTCTAAGTTAACATGGCAGATACAGGGAAGTGCTGATGGCTAAAGCCAATCAGCATTGAAATTGTACGCTTTATCTATAACAGATACTTTTTAGCAAAGCGTAAAAGCATTAATCATAGAAATAGTTTTCTTTAATGTCTGCAATTGTATACAATAAAATCAGTTAATGCGAGTTATGTAAATTAAAAATAAAAACACCTATTCATCTATTCACCTAATTTTGTAAAAATTTAATTATGGAACACGAACAGCAAATTGCCAAAGACAAAAGGACCAAAACGTATCTCATGACCATTATTGGAGTATTATTTGTAATAAATTTTGCTCTACTTTATAATTTAATCAGCAAAGATAAAATTTTGGTAACCACCGAAACAAAACTAGAAGATACCTCTGCTGAGAAAGCACAATTAGACAAAATGCTTAATGAAACCGAAATGCTTTTGTTGGAGTATAAAGGGAAAAATACGCAATTGGACAGCATCATCGACATTAAAAACGATGAGATATCGAGCAAGGTTACACAAATTCGCAAGATGCTTTCGCAAGGAAACATTTCAAAAGCCCAGCTCGCATTAGCTAAGAGCGAAATTGCAAAACTTACTGCAAAAATTGCTTCGGCTGCTCAAATGATCGATTCTTTATCAAGAGAAAATACAGTATTAAAAACTGCAAATAATACCCTGGAAGAAGAAAATACTACAGTTAAAGAGGTAGTTCAAACTCAGAAAACAGAAAATACAGCATTATCCGTTCAGAATAAAAAGTTAGGCGACAAGGTAAAAATTGCTTCACGCTTAAAAGCTTTAAATATAAAAGTAGAGGGGATAATGATGAAAGGAACAAAGGAAAAAGCTAAAGCTAAGTTAAGCAAAATTACCAAGGTTAAAGTACGCTTTACTTTAGATAAAAATGAGATAGCAGATGAAGGATTGAAACTAATTTATTTGCGTTTAATAGGGCCTAATGGATCAACAGTAGCTAATCAAAGTGCCGGATCGGGAACGTTTGATATGGCAGGCGAAAGTGTTATGTACACTTCAAAAGCGAGTGTAAATTTTAGCAATGTAGCGAGTGGTCCAATAACAATTTATTTTGATAAAATTCCTGGAATGTCAAGTGGTAGCTATCGTGCTTTGTTGTATTGCGACGATTGGATGATAGGTGAAGGAAGTTTGAAACTTAAATAACGAAAGATAATTCTAATTTAAAAAAGGCCGCATTAGCGGCTTTTTTTATGTAATAGATTATTTTGATGAGCTTGATTTAAATACAAACCTAAAGCTTGGCAATTGAAATTTGTAATAGAGTAATAATAAATATTTTTAAATCAGAACAAATAAACTATGGCTAGTTTAGTATAAGTTCCTCTACCGTTTGAGGGTAATAGGACTGTTCTAGGGTGTGTATTTTGGCCGCCAAAGTTTGGGCATTGTCCTTTGGGGTAATTTTAACCTCAGCCTGAAATAGGATTTTACCCTCATCGTAATGTTCGTTTACGAGGTGAATGGTTATTCCTGATTTTACTTGCCCATCTGCTATTACTTTTTCGTGCACTTTTGAGCCATACATACCCTTACCTCCGTAGTTTGGAAGTAGCGCAGGATGGATATTAATAATTCGGTTAGGAAAAGATTGAATTAACTCAAGAGGTACCAGCCATAAAAATCCTGCCAATACAATATAATCAGTTTTTTCGTTGAGGAGTTGTTGCGTGATTTTACCATTTATCCAATCCTCTTTCGAAAACAAGCAACACGCCATGCCAAGTGATTTAGACGATGAAATAATGCCTGCTTTTGGATTGTTGCAATAAATTTTAGTAATGCAAATTTCCGGATGATTCTTATAATAGGTAATAAAATTTACTGCATTAGTGCCAGTACCAGAAGCGAATATGGCAACATGTATCACGATAGTTTTACCACTAGTTTTTGTCCGGGGTAAATCTTATTAGTCTTAAGTCCATTCCAGCTTTTTAATTGCCAAACTTTGCAATCAAATTTTTTGGCGATATAAGGCAAAGACTCACCTCGTTTTACTTTGTAATATTTAGATCCCGATTGTTTTGATTTGGAATATACAGATTCTTCTGTTACTGGGGCTTTCCATGTTTTTTGTTTTAGTGATGCTTGTGAAATGGTATCTTCGAGTTGCCAAAACATGATTGCTTTTTCATATGGTAATCTAAGTATGAACCCATTAGAAATATTAGGTAATTCAGTTTTCTTTAATTCTGGATTATATGATCTTAATTCATCTGTTCCTAAATCTAAGGTATTACAAATAACGTCATAACCGTAATTTGACTTGCATTTAACTGGAACCAATCTAGGCTTATTTTGATTGATAATAGAAGGCATTATGCAATAATTTTCATGAAAATTCATAATGTATGTCATGGCAATTAAAGCAGGTACATAATTTTGAGTTTCTTTGGGCAAAAACGGATAGATTTCCCAGAAGGTACGTTTTCCACCTGACTTGCGAATAGCTTTGTTAACATTTCCAGGCCCACAATTGTAGGATGCTATTACCAAAAACCAATCGCCATATGTAGCGTACATGCTTTTTAAATATTGGCATGCAGCTTGTGTTGATTTTTCAATATTTCTTCGCTCATCCACATAGTTGTTTACCTTTAAATCAAACATTTTACCGGTAGCATGCATGAATTGCCATAAACCAGCTGCCCCTGCTTTTGATGTGGCATTTGGGTTAAGCGCCGATTCAATAACCGATAAATATTTCATTTCAAGAGGCATGTCATACTTGTCAAAAATTTCTTCGTAAATTGGAAAGTAGTAGTTCGATACTACAATCATTTCCTTTAATTTACTTTGCCAACTTGTACCAAAATAATTTATAAGTTTATGAACTTCAGTATTATACTGCATCGGTAATCCCGATTCGAGCAGGCGTGAGTTGTTAATAAATTCTGCCTCACTCAGAGGTATTTTATTGTTTACAAATTCTATTTTAAAATCATCACCAGG
>CANMPY010000085.1 GCA_947499775.1 Bacteroidota bacterium
AATGGCTCTAACATTGGCTTTGTAGTCTTTCAGTCCTGATTCGGGCTTACCATCTAAGAAATTTTGAAACCATGAATAATTTATAATAAACTCAGTTGAGCTCCAATATTCTTTTGTTGCAAAATTTCCAATCGCTGTTTGATTTAAGTACAGCACATCAAGCTCATCTTTACTTGGCAACGACCAGTCGCTATATCCATTCAAAACTAAATCGGCGCACAGTTTTGCAGCAATTCCAGCATTTGTGCATTCTGTGGTAATGTCAATAGTGTTTTGTTTTCCTGTTCCTAAAATTTCACCATCCGCACCTGTGAGGGTTGTTCCAATACATCCCCATGCCGCGCCAATACTTTGATCATAGGATGCAGCAATAATTCCATGGGTTTGGCCTATTATATAGCCTGGATCGCTCACGAGTAAAATGTAGGCTAGTTTGCCGCCTTGAAATGCACTACCAATAACTAAGTCTAAAGTTTTAAATGTTATTTCTGGTCCGTATGAAGTTCCTGCACTATTAATGGCGTAGGCTCTTACATAATATGTTGTATTTGCCATTAGGTTAGGCATTGTTCCAGTATATGCTCCAGAATCTTTGCCATCGATGGTTTTGAAATTCAAGACAGTTGGGCTTTGGGCAGTATTCCAACAAATGCCACTTGAGGTTATTTTTAATCCTCCGTTGCTTGTTATATTTCCTCCACTTATAGCTGATAAGGGTGTTATAGAGGTAGCTATACTAGTTGTTAAAACTGGGAGTTGTGATACCGGAATTGGCTCCACTATAGCTGGAGTGCAACTTGACATAAAATTTAAAACCAGTGCAATAAGCACAAAAGGAATAATTGCTATTTTGAATATTTTTTTCATTTGCCTTAATAATTTTCATTAAATATAAATTGGGCTTTGAATGTATTTAACCTTACTATTTAAAGGTTCATGATTTGGTATCATAAAAAATAAATTCAGCCTGCTTATCAGAAATCTAACAAAAACAAAACGTTTTAATTCTGGGTGTATTAAGAACTAAGCGTAATGGTTAATGCCTTTTTATACTGATAATTATGAACAAATCTAAGATAAAATTCAAATACTTAGCATTATTTAAAATAATTAAATAAGTTTAAGGAAGCGAATTGATGAAAATGGCCTTAATAAAAAACTCAAAGCCCTTGAGGTTTCAGGTAGGATGATTGAATTATTCCAATAAACTGTTTTACCTTACAAATAATATTTCTCGGTACTTAGGCAGTTTCCATAAATCATCATCAATAAGATGCTCAAGTTTGTCGGCATGGAATCGTATCTCGTCAAATGAAGCCTTCACTTTATTGCAATAGGCATGCGCTTTTTGCTTTGTATCGGCAATGGTATTGGCTAATTTTCGTTCATTTACCATGAGGTCGGTAGCCATTTTTAATGAATTGGTATGATTAGAAATTTCGTTAAGCAATTCTGAAAGTCCATGCGTTGAGGCTTTTGTAGCTCCGGATGATAGCATAGAATTTATGGTATCAGCCAATGTTTTTTGATATTGAAGCGATGGAGGTAGAATATGTGTATATACCAGTTCGTCCATTATGCGTCCTTCAATTTGTATTTTTTTAATATAATCTTCAAGTTTTATTTCATAACGCGCGTGAAGTTCTTCTTTGGTGAAAATGCCATTTTTAACAAAGATTGTATTCGCTATTTCACTCAAATAAGAATCTAAAGATTCAACAGAGTTTTTTACATTTTCTAATCCTCTTTTTTCGGCTTCTTCAGCCCATTCTTCACTGTACCCATTTCCTTCAAACAATGCCTTTTCGGAAGCGATTAAATAGCCTTTTAAAACCTCAAATATTGCATCTTCGGTTTTTTTCTTTTTTGCAATAAGCGCGTCTACATCTTGTTTAAATTCAAGAAGTTGGTTAGCCACTGCGGCGTTTAAGGCAATCATAGGCCTTCCGCAATTTTCACTCGAACCTACTGCTCTAAACTCGAATTTGTTTCCTGTAAAGGCAAAAGGAGAAGTTCGGTTACGGTCGGTATTATCTTTTAATATTTCAGGAAGATTATGAATCGTGATAACCTCATTATCGGCCGGATCTTTAGATGTTTTATTATTGGTTTTAAAATCATTTAAAACCTTTGTGAGTGTGCTTCCGATAAATGCCGACATAATAGCAGGCGGTGCTTCGTTTGCACCTAATCTATGATCGTTGCTCGCACTAGCTATACTTGCTCTTAGCACAGGAGCGCTATCATGAAAAGCTTTTATGGTATTTATAAAAAATGTTAAAAACTGAAGGTTAGAATTTGGGTTACTTCCTGGAGAAAGTAAATTTACACCTGTATTTGTTATTAAACTCCAGTTATTATGTTTGCCAGAGCCATTTATTCCAGCAAATGGTTTTTCATGCAATAAGGATTTAAAGCCATGCTTGCGACCAACTTCTTCCATCAAATCCATCAAAAGTTGATTGTGATCTACGGCTAAATTTATGTCTTCGAACATAGGAGCACATTCGTATTGGCCTGGCGCTACCTCATTGTGTCGGGTTCTGAGTGGTATTCCTAATTTCATGGATTCCAATTCCAAATCATACATAAAATTGAATACTCTTGATGGGATAGCTCCAAAATAATGATCATCCATTTGTTGTCCCCTTGCTGGAGCATGACCAAAAACAGTTCTACCGGTCATAACCAAATCAGGGCGTGCATCATACAAGGCTTTATCTACAAGAAAATATTCTTGTTCGATGCCTAAACTTGCACTTACATTATTGACATTTTTATCAAAATAATTACAAACTTGAGTGGCTGCTTTGTTTAATAAAGCCATTGTTTTTAATAGAGGGGCTTTATAGTCAAGCGCTTCGCCATGATAGGAAACAAAAATTGTTGGAATACATAAGGTTTTCCCTGATGCTTTTTCCATTATAAATGCAGGGGAACTTGGGTCCCATGCTGTATACCCTCGCGCTTCAAATGTGTTGCGTAATCCTCCACTAGGCAGGCTACTTGCGTCAGGTTCTTGCTGAACTAATGAGCCTGCTGAAAATTTTTCGATTGCTTTGCCTCCCCATACTTCATAAAAGGAGTCGTGTTTTTCGGCTGTTAATCCGGTTAGTGGCTGAAACCAATGACTAAAAGAGGTGGCTCCTTTTTCTAAAGCCCATTGTTTCATTCCGTCGGCTATTTTTTGAGCAATATCCCTTTGGATAGAGCTTCCTGTTTTTGCGGCTTCATTTACCGCTTTTAAGGCATCTTTGCTCATGTATTCTTTCATGGCATCGGGCCCAAAAACATTGGATCCAAAGAGTGAAGGAATGTCTGAGACGTCAGTTTTTACTTTAGAAATTTTTCGAGATTGGGCAGTTTGTATGGCTTGAAAACGCATAATAAAAAAGTTATGCGAAGATAGGTTCTGTGAAGCGTTTTTAACCTTTAATTAAGATAATAATTTTTCACGGGTTTTGCACAAAATGGTCGTCACGGGTTTTGAAATTGGAAAATCAACCCTTAAATTCAATAAAAAGGCATATCCATTATACTTAATTGGCCGCAAACACGATTTTGTTTTGGTCGCTCTAGTTTTGGGTATTGAAATTTTCAAAACCTTTTGCCCTTTGTAGATAATTGATATATGTTTGTGCCTATCTCTTAATTCAATGAAAACGTATCAAAAACAGTTATCTTACATCCTGCCAATTATAATTTTTGCGGTTCTTTCTATGCTTTATTTGGCTCCTGCATTTAATGGCAAAGTTGTAAAGCAAGGTGATATTCAGCAATACAGTGGTGCTTCAAAAGAAATTTTGGATTATAAAGCTAAAGAAGGCCACGGACCTTTATGGACCAATTCAATGTTTGGAGGAATGCCATCGTATCAGATTTCGTACGAAGCGCCTAATAATTATTCAAAATACCTCAGAAGTATCACCCCATTTAAGCATCCCATTAATATGTTGTTTATGGGCATGGTTTTTGCTTTTATTCTGCTCTTAAGTTTTGGAGTAAACCCATGGATTGCGGCAATAGGAGGTGTGGCCTATGCGTTGGCCAGTTATAATGTTATCTTAATAGAGGCAGGACATAACACAAAATTA
This sequence comes from Bacteroidota bacterium, assembly GCA_947499775.1. Classification (GTDB taxonomy): domain Bacteria; phylum Bacteroidota; class Bacteroidia; order NS11-12g; family UBA9320; genus JABWCE01. The sequence goes on from CANMPY010000085.1 coordinate 4,095, forward strand.
TATGCCATTGCCTATGCGCCATTGTTGCTTACAGGACTTAACATTGTGTTGAATAAAAAATATTTATTAGGTGCCGGAGTTACAGCGGCTGGAATGGCTTTACAATTGCAAGCCAATCACTTTCAAATTACCTATTATTTAGGACTAATTATAGGAATGTGGCTATTAGCCGAAGGCATAATGGCTATAAAAAGTAAAGCAATAAAATCATTTTTAGTGGCGTGTTCAATTTTTGGGGCAGCCTCTATTATGGGATTAGGAACCAATGCTGTATCCCTATTGTTGACCGAAGAGTATTCGAAAGAAACCATTAGGGGGCAATCGGAACTAACTATACTGCCCGACACCACCGCCAAAAAAATAGCAAGTACAGGATTAGATATTGAATATGCATTTGATTGGAGCCAGGGATGGGAAGATTTGCCAACTATTCTTATTCCAAATTTTGCAGGTGGAGGAAGTGGCACCGAATTGGGGAGTGGCGATGCTACAAAAAAATATTTGCAACAAATGGCCGCAAGCCAAGATCAACAGCAAGCGCAGCAAGGGCAATATTATTTAAGCCAAAAAATAAATCCTTGGGCATATTGGGGGGCTCTGCCTTTTACATCGGGACCTGTTTACTTTGGGGCATTAATTCTCTTCCTATTTACAGTGGGTATGTTTTATAGTAAAAATCCAACTAAATGGTGGTGGTTTGCTGCATTAATTTTATCGCTTATGCTTTCATTAGGCAAAAATTTTATGTCCTTTAACAGCATTCTATTTCATTATTTACCAATGTACAATAAGTTTAGATCGGTAAATATGTCTTTGGTTATTGGTCAGATTGCTGTAGCTATTTTTTCAATCCTTTCACTCAACGAAATCTTAAAGGAATCGGCTGATAAAAAAAGACTTAAGCAGTCGCTACTTAGGGCACTTTATGTAGTTGGGGGATTTTGTATTTTGATGATTTTATATTCAAAAGGTGCCGAATTGGGTGATGCTACTAAAGCACCTGCTGAGGCTATAGAAGATAGAGGGTCATATATTAGAATGGATGCCCTTCGGTCATTGTTTTTTATTGGCGCTGGTTTCGCCGTATTTTGGTATTATCTAAAAGGAAAATTATCAACTAACACGAGTATAATAATTGTTGGACTTTTGGTCCTTATAGATTTATGGTCGGTAGATCGCCGGTTTTTAAATGATAAAAGTTGGGAAAAAGAAAAGACATATACCGCAGGAAACACAACCCCAACTGCTGCCGATCTTCAGATTTTACAGGATAAGAGTTATTACCGTGTTTATGATGCGTCACAAAATCCATTTACAAGCGCAAAAGCGTCTTATTTTCACCATTCAATTGGAGGATATCACGCTGCCAAACTTCGCCGTTTTCAGGAAGTAGTTGAATGGCATATTGCAAAAAATGATATGGATATTTTAAACATGCTAAACGCCAAGTATTATATTCAACAAGATCAGCAATCGGGGCAAATGGTTGCTATACCCAATCCTGACGCGTGTGGCAATGTTTGGTTTGCCAAAGATTTGAAGATAATGGAGAATGCCAATCAGGAAATAAAAGTATTGGGTACTATAAACCCTAAAAATACAGTACTGGTTGACAAGCGATACGAAAATCAATTGAAAGGATTTGCAATGAATTACGATTCGTTAAGCGCCATTACTTTCGACACCTATCACCCTGATAAATTAACCTATAGCAGCAATTCTAAAACATCGCAATTGGCTGTTTTTTCCGAAATGTATTATAATGACGGAAAAGGGTGGAATGCCTATATAGATGGTAAAAAAGTTTCGCATTTTCGCTGCGATTATATTTTGCGGGGTATGATAATTCCTGCAGGTACGCATAAAATAGAATTCCGTTTTGAACCAGCAATTTTGCAAAGTGCTTCTAATATTGCCATGATCAGCAATATTGGAATGTATATTTTGTTGCTTATTGGTTTGGGGTCCATGGTTATGAAATTGAAAAGTAAAGAAATTACGGTGTAATTTTTTTATTAAATCAAATTTAAGCTATGCAATTCACTCAAATTCCAGGCCATCAAATTATAAAAAACCGGTTGCTTAATGCAAGCAATAACGGGCGCTTGCCCCATGCTATTTTACTGCATGGACCGGAAGGAAATGGAGCATTAGCTCTAGCACTGTCGCTTATCAGTTATGAGTTGTGCGAACAAAAAACGGAAACGGATGCATGTGGTGTCTGTGATTCCTGTTCGAAAACGAACGCGTTCATCCATCCCGATGTGCATTTTAGTTTCCCCACAATAAATTCGGATGGGTCAAAACTAAGCGATGTATTCCTAAAAGAATGGAGAAAGGCATTGACGGCTAATCCATTTTTGAATTATGAAGACTGGATGGAAACCATCAAAGGGAAAGATGATCAAAGCAAGCAGGGAAATATTACAGCGGAAGAATGCCGTGAAATATTAAAAAAATTGAGCCTTAAATCATACGAAGGTGGTAAAAAATTCATGGTCATGTGGTTGCCTGAGTTTTTAGGTCAATCAGGCAATATTTTACTAAAACTATTAGAAGAGCCTCCCGAAGAAACGCATTTTATTTTAATTGCCGAAGACCTAAATCAGATGCTTCCCACAATTGTATCGCGAACTCAAATATTTAATATTAATGCCTTTACGCCTAATATTATCTGTGAGTATCTTAAATCCAAACATGGTATTGAGGAAAGTGATGCTTTGGCTATATCCTTTTTAAGCAAAGGAAATATAAGTTTGGCACAACATCTTATGCATGAGGAGGAAAATCAATTTACAGAAAACATGAGAGTTTGGCTGCAATATTGTTATGCCAACAATACAGTGAGTATTAATGAATGGGTTAATAAAACCTCGAGCCTTGGCCGCGAAAAGATTAAACAATTTTTAGAAAATTGCCTATACATCTTTGGAGAATGTCTTCATAATTTATTTATCGAAAATCATAAACTAAGGGTGCCAGATGCCAATGTTAATTTCATAGTAAATATAAGTAAACTATTAACAGAGCAAAAAATAGAGCGAATTTACAAACATATAAACGAAAGCATTATGCATATTGAACGCAACGCAAATGCTAAAATCACCATGTTTAATTTGTCGTTAACCTTGAGAAATATTTTAAGGGGAAAACCCTAATATTAATTCTGAATACAAATTTTATTCGAAAACTTAGACTATAAAGTAGACACTACGATGGTAATTTTAAATTGCCATAACACAATTTGAATCTTAATTTAGCAGTTTAAATAATACAATCAATATCTGTGAAGTATTTGCCCTTTTTTATATGTCTTTGTTTGTTCAGTTGTAAAGTGCAGAAACGCAGTTTGAACGATGGGAATGAAGCTAATTATACGGTACAAAAAAAATTCAAT
>CANMPY010000086.1 GCA_947499775.1 Bacteroidota bacterium
GATTAATACTGGTAGCCTTAATAAAGCTTTCAAGCGAAATGGATTGCGATAGATATTGATTGTAAAGACTGAATACAATTTGGAGTGTAATAGCGCCAAAAGGAGAGTAATTGAATTCTACAACTTTGTTCTCGGGACTTTGTGGGTTGTGATCTGATATAATACAATCTAATGTTCCATCCTTTATTCCTTCTATTAAGGCCACTCTATCGTTTTCATTTCTAAGCGGGGGCATAAGCTTTAGGTTGGCATCAAAGTTTTGCATTACTTCATCGGTATAAATAAGATGCAGGATACTCACATCACAGGTTATTTTGAGTCCATCTTCTTTTGCTTTTCGAATTAATTCAACAGATTTTGCTGAACTAATGTGTGAAAAATGTAATTTAGAATTGGTATAGCGGGCTATCTCTATTTCTTTGCCAATTGCAATATACTCGGCATGGGCGGCAAATTGTTTTAGTCCTAATGCGGCAGTATTATTACTCTCGTTTACAAAACCATTATTACTGAGATTTTTTTCTTCAGCATGGCTAAAAATGAGCCCATCAAAATTTTTGGTATAAAGCAAAGCACGCTGCAATGCACCTGAGTTGTAAGGTACATCGCCATTGCTAAATCCAATTGCGCCGCCTTGATGCATATCGAATAATTCGGCTAGTTCTTTTCCTTGTAAATCAATTGTTGTGGCACCTAAAGGGTAAACGTTTACTATTTTTTTATCTGCCTTCCGAATTAAAAATTCAATTTGGGCTCTGCTTTGTATGGATTGAATCGTATCAGGTAAGGTTGCTATACCAGTGAAACCTCCACTGGAAGCTGTTTTTATTAAACTAATTACATCTTCATTTTGTTCTTCGCCTGGTTCTCCATGTCGACTTCTCAAATCAAATAAACCTGGAGTGGCTATAAGCCCATTGGGTTCAATGATGGTTTCAGCATTCAGATTGAGCTGTCCAATTTTCTGAATAATTCCATCTGAAATAAATAGATCAACAGTCTGGTTATTATGAATAGAACCAGGGTCGGCAATTTTTACCTGTTTTATTAGGACTGTGCCGGTCTTGGAGTCGGAGGTGTGTGTTTCCAAAATCTTAGCAAAAGTATCTCAATTGAAATAAATAGCAAAGCTAACCAAATAAAAAATCTCCAGAGTGGTTTGCCATTCTCATCCTGCTTAATGAGTGTGTTCAGCGGTATGTCTGATTTTTCATAGACTTTTATAGCTTTCGAACTAAATAAATTTTTTATTTCTGAAGGCTCTAATTGTTCAATATCTGATTCGTTGCGGTCGTAATTGAATGCAAAAGTTTGCAAAGGGTGTTTTGTATCGGCATCTAAAAGTTCATAAAGACCTGCGTTTTTTACTTGATTATTTTCAGTTAAAAAGAGTTCGTTTTGGTAAATGATTTTTTCAGCCATTATTTCAAACGACCCATTTTTTAAAATATTAGGCTTTTTACTGTTCTTAATAGCCGCTATTGGGGTTAAAAAATTATTTCTTCCAATGGTATGCTCCAAAGGTATTCTTGATTTTTTCAAAAAAGCCATTTGGAAAACTATTGGTACAAATATTTGATTCTGTTGAAAATTACTCCAATCCTCGTTTAAATTAACTGCACATTGGTAAATTCTACCTTTACCTTTCTCGTACGATTTTAAAAATACATCTCCATTTCTCATTTTTATTAACGGCAGCGATGGATTAACATGGTTTGTGTTGAATAAATAATATTTTTTAACTTTTGGGAGATCTATGTTCTTACGTTCATTGTCAAGTATACTTTTAAATAATTCGTTTTGATAATCTAAATTACTCACTTCGTTAGCATTTGTTAATAACGTACCAAATGCGCCGCATCCTAATTCAGTCATAAATTTGTCGATATTAGAATGCCCATCCTTTTCATCTGGGAAAATGCTTATTTGTCCACCATTCAAAATATATTGATTTAATTCATGGCTAAGTCCACTTGAAATCTCAGTAGCTCCTGTAAGTAGGATGAGGTCGAAGTCGCTTAATTTTGAATAATCTACTTGATTGATATTTGTATTTTCTAAATTAAAATAGGGTTCAGTATCAAATAATTTTTGAATAAATTTGTTTGGAACAGATTGATGTAAGGCTAAAATTTTGATGGCTTGGTTGATTTGAAATGTAAAATGAAAAATATCATCAAAAACGATAGGGTAATCGATGATGCTTAATTCGGCTTTCTGCCAACCTGGTGAGTTTACCGAAAACGCTAAATTAATAACTTTGGTTTCGCCTGCATTTATATCAAAGCCTGCAATGGATTTAGGTAGGGCATTTATTTTTAAATTTAAAGTTCCTCCCTCAAGCCCTTCGTTTCCATGATTTTTAATTCGAACCATTAATTGCATAATTTTTCCTGGTTGAAAAACTGGACTTACAAACCAAATGGAATCAATAGATAAGTTATGAGTAGAAGTGCTTTTTAATGGGATTAAGTTTACGTCAATACCTTCTTGTGGGCGTAGGGATTTTTTGCCAGCAAACGCCTTTTGAAAATCAGAAATAATAAATGATTTTTTAGCAGAATAGCCGCTGTTTGCGAGAAAGTTGTTTTGCTTTTGAATAATTTCGGATAGATTTTTATAGGCGGGCTCTATGTCTATATCATCTAATTTTTGCAAAAACTCTTCTTTAGAACAAAACCGATCGTTTGCGCCATTAAAAATATTTGTTAGCAATTGAAATTTATCACTTGCAGCATAAGCCGAAACTATTTCACGCGCTTTTCCTTTAGCGCTTTCTAATAGCGGGCCTTTTTCGGAAATTGCATTCATACTAAACGAATTGTCTATATAAATGCTGATGGCCTTTTGGCCTGTCTCGGCTTTTTTATTATCGAGCGGAATGTATGGCTGCGCAAACGCAAATACCAATGCGGCAATAGCCAAAATACGGGCTGCCAATACTAATAAATGCTTTAAATTTCGTTGCTTTTGCGATTGGTGTTTTACTTCCTTTAAGAATTTAACGTTTGTAAATAAAACCTTTTTGAACCGCCTGAAATTGAATAAATGAATAAGAACCGGAATGCCAATGGCCAATAATCCAAAAAGAAAGCCGGGGTATATAAACTGCATCGGTTGGTGCTGCGAATTTAGGGGATTTTAAGGAAAGGGGCAAAGGGGGTAAGTTGGGATTAGTGTAAAATTATAAATTATAGTTGGTGCGAGTTTTTAGCTCGTATCTCATTAAAAATTTAGCAATTTAGTTTGTGAAGGATACGAGTAAAAAAAACTCCACCAACCGATTCGGACAAACCCGGACTAGTATTAGGCTTATCTCGCTAATCCTTGTTGCAAACAAAGATTAGCGCCGGGAGGTCGAAACTAATTTGATCAATCATTAAATAACAATTTATTCCAATCCGTATGTTCAGCACTAATGATGAATGGTTCAATTATCTTTAATATCTTTTTAGGAACTGGATTTCTATAATAATATCCCTTTTTTTTCAAACTTTCTTTTTCTTGCAAACTTAATGATTCAATAATTTTAAGAAGGGTTTGCATATCAAAAACATAAAACTGCAATTTATTTGGACTAAAATAAATATTACCCGTAACATTAAATACATAGATATAATGCAATTCCTTTATATTATTGTATTTTGTATGTATTTGAAAACCTTTTGTTTCACTTGATTTTAATTGAATAGGAACAAATTTGCGAACACCAGTAATTTTCATGGTTTTGTAAACAATAAAGTCAATTCCATTATCAATAACAGGAACAGAAATTTCAATATTAGCTAAAACTAATTTTGAAATCAACCAATTTCTTATTAGTAGTTCATGGGTTTGGCCATTGAATGGAAGATATATTCTATGGATTTTCAAACAAGTGATTTTTTTTTATACCATTAAAATATAGTTTGCACACTTCTAAAAAATAACATCTCTAATAATACGAAGACAATTTAGGTAATACTGTACTTTTAAAAATCTCCCTTAATCATTTCTGCTTCAACATTTGAATTGGGTTTAAAAACAAGCCAATAATATGTATTGAAGTAATCATCATTGCATTCAAATATCTTAATGCCCTTAAATCTGGGATCCTCATTCTGATATTGATTAAAGCTGAATGAAGCTCTTGTTCGGTCATTTTCAAAATCAAGTCCGATTTCATTTTCAATAGCTTCACTTGCAGCCATTTCAACCTTCTCAACTGTTTGCTGATCTAAATTGCTGTTATCCTTACCTACTGGAAAAAAATTACTAGAACTGTGAACTAAGTGCCAACCGAAAACACATTTCATACCTTTACTTATGATTGATTGAAAAATAAAGCTTGTATATTTTACTTTATCATAAAGTGGAATTATTTTAGAACACGTTCCTCTTGTATATGGAGAATCATAACCATAAATTGCATATCGAACTTCAATAAGTTGAGCATTTCGAAAGGTATACCATATTGTAGCTTTATGGCCATTACTTAACTCTACATTTGTAAATTTAAGTTCATTAGTCTTTCTTTCAGTAGGTGACATTGGGTATTCTGCAGATATAACGTCACTAATTGACATACCCCATTTTGTTTTTCTTACATCATTTTTTTCTTGTGCGTTTGATTCAATTACAAATAGAAAAGCGAATGCTATATAAATGATTTTTAACATTGACATAATGACTGATTTTTTCAATAGAACTTAAAACTTATTATCGACTTTATCATTTACTTAATATGGGCTTATTTCATAATCCCAACGTTTATATAACTCATTCCATTTAAAATGACCTATTTTTTTGTTACCATTATCATATACATCCCATCTTTTATAAAGATCATTCCATTTTTTATATCCCGTTTGGTTACCAGATTGGTCATACTTGTCTGTCCTATCATATAAATCATTTTGTTTTTCATAGCTCTTTTGATTTCCATTATTGTCGTAAGTTTCTTTCCTGTCATATAAATCATTATGTTTTTCATATTTTATGAGGTTTCCGTTGGCATCAAAATATTCTAATCGATCGTATAAAGTGTTTTCTTTTGCGTAGCCAACCAAATTTCCATTAGAGTCATAGAATTCAGTTCTTTGGTAAAGTGTATTATACTTCTGTGTATAGCTTTGGGCAGAGGCAGCTAAAGACATAAAAATAAAAAGGCAGGTAAATAATAAGTTTTTCATAGGTTCAAATAGACTCCATTCAACTTGCGTAGTCAATTTATTGAAAAGAAAAAGGTTTTTTTGTTAAATACGTTGTATCCCCAACTGGCGTCAAGCTTTAGTGCAAAGTTGCTTCTGCCTTCATCGGTTTTAAAGTTCCAAATCTTTAATAATTGATTTTAATTCAGCATCCGATAAGGATTCTTTTTCCCAATGCTTGTACATTTTTTTCTTATTGCACATACTTATTTACTTCCAAAAATTATTCCGATATTTGAATTTTAAATTTTTATGGCAACCACAGATAATCTTAGAAACAGCATCATCGATAAACTTTTAACCATTTCAAATAAGGATTATTTGGCCGCCATTTATAGCCTTTTAGAGAAAAGTTCTGTTGATAAGGATGTTGTAAAGCTGACGGAAGAACAAATGCTGATGCTTCAAATGAGTGATGAAGATATCAAAAAGGGTAGAGTTATTTCTCAAAAGCAATTAGACCAGGATGATTTGCAATGGCTAAAAGGTCAGTAGTTTGGACTGAAACTGCGGCCAAACAAAGACGAGAAATCTTGCGGTACTGGGCGGTTCGAAATGGTTCTACTGCATATTCCGAAAAATTAATAAAGTTAACGGCTTCAAGAATCAAAATTATTTTAAAACAGCCCGAATCATTTAAATCAGCAGACTATCCTGAAACAAGGGAATCTGCGATGGGTCATTTTAGTATTTATTATAAAGTAACCTATGAACAACTTATTATAACAGCATTTTGGGACAATAGACAAGACCCTAAAAAACTTTTAAAACTTTTAAGTTGAATATTTTAGTTAAGAATATCTTTAGATAAAATAACTGAATTAGCAATATTAATATTTCAGCCCATTTAGCATTAATAATTTATTTTTCAATGGTTTCTATATGGTCTGAATTACCGCATTTGCAATCATGGTGCATCTCACACTTAAATTTAAAAGGGCTCTCCGTTTCCGGAAAACCCTTTCAAATCATAGAATTAACCCGCTGTGGCTCGCATCTTGCGAGTCACCATTTTTAATGCCTCTGGCATATTTAGTTTTTAATAAAATTTCTCCCCAGCCAAACTTTCTATAAATATTATTAAATTTGTGCTATCTATTAAATATCGCGTTTATGTTAGAACAAGAAACCAGATTATTTGAAACCAAACTCCCCGATTTTATAAAAACAGAATTAGGGAAATTTGTACTCATTAAAGGTGAAAACATTTTTGGAACGTATGAAACTATTGGAGATGCTTTAAAATCAGGTTATGAAAAATTTAAGGATCAACCTTTTTTTGTAAAACAAATTTTAATAGGCCAGCATCCTTTGAATTTTGCAAATAACTTTTTGCTAAAATAATGCCATCGTTTACCCAAAGAATTCCTGACCTGGAGCGGGTTGGCCCGGTAATTGAAGTTACCATAACACCTTCCATACCTTATTTGCAGATGATGGGTCAAAATCTTTCTTCAACAAAAGCTATTAAAATTCTTGCCATGATTGATACCGGTTCATCAGGTTCGGTTATAAGGGAGGGACTTGCCGGTTCGTTAGGAATTAACCCCGTAGGAACTACATTTATTAACACACCATCTTCAACCGAAGTGATATGTCACCAATTTGATATTCAGTTATTATTTCCAAACAATATTAATATCCCTTCAATTGTGGTTACGGAAGCTCCATTGCAAGGTCAGCATATCCAGTGCCTTATTGGCCGGGATATTTTGCATCATGGTGTTTTAATTTATACAGGCTACGACAATTCATTTACATTGTCATTTTAGGAGTAATCACATCTTCGCAACCAATATTTAATTCTATGGTTTCTTCGGAATCTGAATCTGATAAATATTTTTTTAATTGAGCATCACTAACAGGGTTCTTGGTGCCGAAGATAATATCAGCATTGGTTAGTTCATTCGTTTTAGTTACTGGTAGTACTCTGGCCGATTTTAGCTTTATTTTTCCTGCTTTAAAAAGTTTAGATTCTTTCAGCCCATCTTCAATTCCTTTTATAATTTCAGCTTTTGTAGGCTCCGGCTCCAATGGTTCTTCAATTTTTACAAAATCTAAATTTTGATTAATACCCTGAATGTTGTTTGTTTTACAATACGTTGTAATATCTTGCAAAGTAGCTATTTCGGTTCTTATATTTGATAAATATGTTTTTTGGGTTTTTTTGTCATAGTATTCACTCATAATT
>CANMPY010000087.1 GCA_947499775.1 Bacteroidota bacterium
CAATAAAAGGGGTTTTATTAAATTCAATAAAGCGTCGGCAACTCAATTTAGTTAGCTACTTTTGCGGGTCGTATGCAAAATGATATGGTTGCCAAATGGCAAAAAATAATACAAAAACTTCAAAACGATTTTAATAAAACACCAGATGTAAATGCCATCCTTTTTTTAATAGGAATGCGTGAATTTGGGCTCCCTCGTGAAAAATTTACCAAAGAAGAAAAGGTGGAATTAATGCATATAGCTGTATGCCGTTTGCTAAGTAGCTCTGGGTATTATGAACTTGAAGGGATTGATAAAGACGGTTGGCCACATTGGAAATCGATGAAAAAACTTCCGTTTATCGATGTGTTCCAACAAGAAACCTTTTTGCGCCAGCATATCATCGATTATTTTGAAACTGAGGGGTTAATGGATTAATTTTTCATTAAGCCATCGTCTTAATAGCCTCCACTAATTTATCTAACTCAGATAGCGCGGTATATAAATGTGGTGTTATTCTAACGCCTTTGATATTTGGGTGATCAATAGCAACAGAAAAAATCTTATGATCGGCTAATAATTTGTCTGCTAATGCTTGAGGGCTCATTCCACGAATAGAAATATTTGCGATGGCACCGCTTCGGGCATCCTCTTCAGGCGTGTTGATAGTTACATGGGGTAAATTTTTAACCTTTTGTACCCAATAAGATTTTAAATAGCGCAAGCGGTCTTGTTTTAAAGTACTGCCTATTGCGTTATGAAATTTAATAGCTTCATTTATGCTAAGAATAGTTTGGGGAGGCCTTGTTCCTTGATGTTCAAATTTTCGAATATTATCGATTGCAAAATCTTCATCAGCCATTAAAGGCCATATTTTAGAAATATGCTTTTTTTGCACCATCAAAAAGCCTAAGCCTAAAGGACAGCATAACCACTTATGTAAACTGGCAGCCAAATAATCAGCCCCTAAATCGAAAGGTTTAAAATCGATATGGGCCACGCTATGAGCAGCATCCACCATTACTTCTATTCCTCGTGAGTGCGCTGCTTCAATGATTTTTTTGGCAGGCAGAAGTTGTCCGCTTAAATTAATCATATGCGTTAAATGAATAACCTTTGTTCGTGGGGTAATCAATGAAATATAGGCCTGAATGAGTTCTTCATCCGATTTAGGGTGAAGGGGTATTTGAGCAATTTTTAATGCAATTCCGGCACGTTTTTCCTGTTGCCTAAAAGCGGTTAGCATGCTGCCATAATCCTGATTGCCAACAATAACTTCATCGCCTTTTTGCCAAGGATATCCCGAAATTACCGTATTTAAACTCTCCGTTGTGTTTCGTGTAATAGCCAATTCTTCAAGATTGCCTCCTAAGAACTCGGCTAAATTTTTACGCGTTTGCTCAAGCGCTTCGCTTTGCTCACGCCTCATAAACCAACTTGTTCGTGTATTAATGGCGTGCTCTTTTGTTTGATTGTACTGCAGTGTACTCATCGGTTGAGGACTGAAATAGCCATTTTCGAGATTGATAAAATCTTTTGAATAGGTAAACATATCACGCACAATTTTCCAATAACCCTCATCGGTTGGCGTATTAGCTACGGATGTATTCTTTAGAGCCTTTTCATAATTTAAAAAATTAGGGCTATTAATGGTATCAGCAAAGGAGGTAAATGGCAAGCCCGACAGTATTAGTCCGGCTTTGGTAATAAAGGATTTTCTATGCATGCGTTTTTCGTTTGTTATTATAAAACTAGTCTTGTAATCTTTAATTAGAACGGTGTAATTTTAATGCAAAAATGGGTCAAAATAAATTTTTTAATTTATGGCAATTTGATGACAGTATTTTTAACAAAAAAGGTGTCTAACTTTATGAATACAGATTTAATCATGTCGCGCGTAAATTGTCCAAACTGCAGTCACCATAGTTATCATATTGCGTTAAATAATGATAGGTCACCTCATTATCTTTGTATCAGTAAAGTGTTATTAAATTTTGGTTTTATTCCAACAACTATCTATAATTATCCTATTCAGTGCAATACCTGCAGTTATAGTTGGAAAGCCTAATTTGCCCCTCTAAACCTTCGTTTCATTTACATTTGAAATCAGGTTATCGGCGCACTCTATTTTTTTACGATTCTGTAAAGTAAAGTATAAAACAAAAATGCTAAGGGATGCCGCAAAATGCTTTAAAGTGTGCCCGCTCATAAATACTAGTTTATCGTAAATTATGGAATCGAAATGTTCGAAAACTTTTGCTAAGGCATAAAAAAGCAAGACCAACCAATAACGCGATATTAAAGTATACGTTGATTTATAAAAAATAAGAATAATGGGAATGGCAATAAGCGGCAGAAATTGCACCATAGCGTAATACCGCAAATCCGCACTTATAACCCAAATAACAATGGACAATACCCCTAAACTCAAAAATGGAACAAAGAGCAATCGGCCTAGTTTTTCGTTAATAAATTCACTAATAATAATTGAAAATAGAGCCATAAACGCAAAGGTCATTGGCAAGCGATCCCAAACCAAAGTTTGAGTAGTAGGGTGATAATGGTAATATCCAGAACCAATAGATACTAATGCAATACTTGCAAAAAACAGGTGATAATAAAGTTTTGATTTCCCCAAAACGCTTAACCTAAACATTCCCAAAAAGCCAACCAATAGGAAGGGTAAATTTGATACAACATTCCAAAAATTAGGAATGCCTAATAGGGTAGTGTTATCACTGAAATTGTGATAATCCTCATTTTGAATGAGTGGCGATGACCTTAGGAATACTGTAAAAACCCCTAATAGCAACAGAATCAAAAGGCCTAATCCAATGTCTTTTTTTTTCAAGGTATTGCTTATTTATAGTGATTTTAAAAAAATTATCAAAGCCTAAAAAAAAGATCTACCAATCGTCTTTTTTCTTTACAGGCGGCGATTTTACTGCTTTTCGAAGTTCTGTTTTTAAATTCTCAAAATAGGTCATGCTCTGCTGAATATAGCCTTCATACGATGGTTTATAATAGGGATCTTTGGTGTTCAGCCATTTCGAAATATCATAGTAAGAGCCCTGCACCCAGTGTATGCGTGTTATCTCATATTTAAATTTACCGTCTTTGAAATTCAAAGTAATGGTGTAGGCCACAAAACCATCATTGGTTACGACTCCTTTTTTGTCAGTACTTATAATTTTGAATTGCGCTTTACCAATAATTTCACCCGTTTCCGGATTTTTACTTTGAACCATTCCGGTGGGGTTGGGGTAAAATTTAGTAATCCATGCCAAGGTTCTATCATACAAATCCGCTTTTGTTGCCCCGGGCACATCTACCACATCTTTAATCAAGGCCTGTTTGCTTTCAGCATCTATAGGAATGGAGGTTTGAGCGGAGCTAAACGATTTAATACAAAGCAAAAGAAGGAAAAAGGAAAAGCGTTTCATGGGGCCATTTACAAACTTCAAAGATATATGAATTACAGAATTAGAAAAGGGACAATGCTGAATGATTTTTTTAGAGTGAGATTGTTTTTTACCATAGTTCGGAAAAATTTCAAAGATTAAAAGTTTCATTAAACAGAAACTTTAATTTCCTTTTGTTTAGGAAAATTTTTATCACGTGAACAAATTATTTGAAATAATCCTTTTAGAGGAAGCCTACAATATCAAGGATTGCACTATCGGTTACTTTCATTCTGTGACAAGGCTCAAAGTAAAAATACATTGGGAGTAACAACACATGGAATTATTAAAAAACAAAGTAAAATGCCATGAAAAGAAATTGAAAAGCGCATACGAATTGAATATTTTGAACAAAAGGAACAACATATCAAGAAATGAAAACATATACATTAAACGAAGTAAAAGTTAAACTCATTGGGAAAGTTGGGACACCGAACCGTGACCTGTTTGCGTATGAGTTGCAAATGGACCTAATTGGGAAAGCCATTAAGCAAACCAGACTTGAACGGAAAATGACTCAAGTAGAACTTGGAAAACTCATAGGAGTTCAAAAAGCTCAAATTTCAAGACTAGAAAGTAATACGAGTAATGTGACAATTGACACGCTTATGAGAGTTTTTAAAGCGCTAAAAGCAAACGTCTAATTGCAAGTTGAGTTACCGAATCGCCATATCCAGGTTGGTTAAAAACTACATTACATTACATACCATACCATAAAAGCCTACTTTTTTCCGATACGACAGCCCTACTCGTGGTGTATTATCTTTTTTTGGCAACCTTCATTTTTTTTAAATTTTTAAATAGCCGCACGAGTGACACATTTTGGCAAAATAAAAGGAGACCCTTTTAAGTCTATACATCGCCAAAAATGATGTTTTGTATCTTTATTGTCAGGTTTGTCCTGACTATTTAACTATGAATGATAATATTTTAACATAATAAGGCAATTAACTAAATTATCTTTCGTATCATTGCTATCAGGTTTAACCTGACTCTGCAACTATGAAGAATAAATACATATCAACGCAATCAAACGAACTTCTATCCTATTTTAATGCACAGAATAAGAATTGTTTTGATTATTCTTTGGTATACAAAGCCCTGCCAAACTCTAAAGCAGGTGCTGTAAGAGAGCTTCTGAGCGACATGACCAAAAGAGGACTTTTAATGCGTTTGAAAGAAGGCGTTTACTACATCATTCCTTATGAGCAAAATGCTGAACCATTTATGCCCGATTGGCATTTGATAGCAGAGCATTTAATGGATAATTCCAAACATTATATAGGCTACTATTCCGCCTTACAGATACATAACCTAATTACACAACCATCATTAAAAGAACAAATTGTTGTATCAAAACAAATAAGGCCATCGGAAATAAAAATCAAAGACGTTCCTTTTCAATTTATCTATCACAACGAGAAACATTTTTTTGGTGAAAAGAAAATTTGGATTGACAGCTATAATAAGGTGCTTTGTTCAGACTTAGAGAAAACTTTTATTGACTGTTTGTTCAAACCTGATTATGCTGGTGGCATTGTTGAGGTAGCTAAAGCAATATACACTTCAAAAGACAGAATCAAATACGACACATTGCTCGAATACGCAAAAAAATTTGATTCACAAGCAGTAATAAAACGATTGGGATTTATTTTAGAAATGTTGGACATCAACACTAAAATCATTGCTGATTTGCGCCAATTGAAAACTGCTTCTTATGTAGTGCTTGACACCGAATTGCCAAAGGTTGGCAAACGGAATAGTCGGTGGAGCATACAGCAAAACCTAGAAACTGAAACCATTAAATCGGCTATTTACACATGAAATAGCAATGCAAAAAAATAAAATATAAAAAGACATTGCGTATTCCATGCCACCATAAAAAAATAAATATAACCGCATGATTAAGCCCGCAGAAATACAGCAAAAAGCAAGAACTGTTGGCGTTCGTGACCAGCAGATTGAAAAAGATTATATTCTTTCATGGATATTAAAAGGCATTGCACAACATGAACCGCTTTCAAAAGGTATCGTGTTTAAAGGAGGAACTGTTTTAAAGAAAATTTATTTTAAAGATTACCGATTTTCAGAAGACTTGGATTTTACCCTAATCAATAATGAAACCTTCGCAAAAAAAGACATTGACGAAGTACATACCAATAAAAATGAAGGTTCGATTGAGCCATTAAAAAACAAAATATCACTCAATCAAATTTCTAATGAACAAATTTTTGAATGGTTTAGGGAAACCTTTGACTATGTGAAGGAGGAAGCCAATATTCCACTCGAAATCATTGACCCCAATAGCTATGGTGGCGAACGTGACGCTGGCGGTATTAACTTTTATATAAACTATATCGGACCCCTTGGTGGACAAGGAAATAACAAGCGGGTAAAGATTGACATTTCGAGAAGCGAATACCTGGTTTTTGAACCAGTAATGAAAGATGTTTTTCTTAGCTATTCTGATATGGATGAACACCAACTTTTGTGTTATCCATTGGAGGAAGTATTAGTGGAAAAAATGCGGTCGGTGATGCAAAGAATGCAAGCCCGTGATTTTTACGACATATGGTATTTGTTGGAACAACACGGTATGGATATTGCTTTTTATTGGAACCAATTCGAAGCAAAGTGCAAAAGCAAAGAATTAAATCATACAGATTTTCCAAAGAAATTAGCCAAGCGACTGCCACAATACAAAGGTCGTTGGCAAAGTTCAATGAGAGAACAAATAAAAAACTTGCCCGACTTTGAAAAAGTAGAACGTGAAGTGCAAAGACATTTAAAGAAACTGAACCTGAAATGAGCAAAATTTAATTTAGTATTGTGCTAAAGTTGGGAAGCTTTCACACTACTCTTCTACAAAATAAAAGGAGACACTTTTAAGTCTACGCATCGCCAAAAATGATGTTTTGTATCTTTATTGTCAGGTTTATCCTGACTATTTAACTATGAATGATAATATTTTGTCCTAAAATAAGTTTACACAAAAAAGTGAAAACGCCCATAGCAACAGCATAAATAATTATTAAAAAACAAAGCAAAATGCTGTTGAATATTTTGAATAAAAGAAAAAAGTTAATTAAAAATTCTACTTTTGATTTGTAATTAATAGGGGAAGTTTACACAATTGCGGCTGTTTAAATTCCCTTAATCAAAAAGAAATAAATAATGGGTACAAATCTTTGGACAAGGGATGAATTAATCCTTGCTTTTAATCTTTACCTGAAATTGCCATTCGGTAAATTGCATAGTCGCACACCTGAGATAATTCACCTGGCAAATATTATCGGAAGAACTCCAGATTCCGTTGCAATTCGTTTGTCAAACTTTGCTCATGTTGACCCTTATCATCAGCAAAGAGGAGTTAAGGGAATGTCGGGAGGAAGGAAGCAAGTTGAACCAATCTGGAATGAATTTTTTAATGATAAAGAGAAATTAGTTTTTGAGAGTGAGAGAATTTTAGCTGAAAAAGAAAACATGACTGTTGAAATGAAGTTTGCTGAAATTCTTTATGATACTAAAGGCCTAAAAGGCGAAACAAAAATCAGAGAAGTTAAAGCAAGAGTAAATCAAAATTTTTTCAGGCAAGTTGTTGTTGCGAATTATTCAGGCAAATGTGCAATCTCTGGAATTGATATTCCTGATTTGCTTGTAGCAAGTCATATAATTCCTTGGTCCAAGAATGAGGAAGAAAGATTAAATCCTGAAAACGGCATTTGCTTATCACCTTTGTATGACCAGGCCTTTGACAAAGGATTCATTGGTATCAATGATAAATTTGAAGTGCTTATTTCTGCTGCATTGAAGAAAAAAGAAAAGGAGAATTATTACCCTAAATATTTTTCTCACTTGTCTGGAACAAAACTTTTTCTTCCAAAGAAATATCA
>CANMPY010000088.1 GCA_947499775.1 Bacteroidota bacterium
TGTAAGGTGTTATTTGGTTGGGCAAAGGAACTAAACGAATAAAAAGCAAGGCAAATTAGGACTATATTTTTTTGAAGCATTTGACTGAAAATTTCAAATATTAACACCCCGCAAAGGTACAATTTTTAAGGACTTTACTCAATAAAAAAACCTACGTTAACCCAACAACGTCAAAGGTTAAGACTATTCAAAAAATCGAATCAAATACTCCTTATTGGCCATTTCTTCATAAATAGATTCTATTTCATTGTTTGGATTATATGAATAATGAAAAGTTCCTAATCCATTAATATTTACAGTTTTCAGTTTCCCCGAAGGATGATAGGTATAAACAGTTTTATCGATGACTGAAAATTCAGGATTATACACTCGAATACTATCCAACTTGGTGGAGGTATAGTACTTGGTCGACCTATTTTTCATTTTAGCCCCCTCTTCAAAATAAAATTCATTCATCGAATCTTTTGTGGTACCAATGTAAGCGAACTCGTTAGCGTACATTACATTTAGCGTATCCAAAAAATCATATATCAATTCCTTTTTTACCTGCTTATTGGCATTGTAAACATACCGTGTTAAATTCCATTGATGGTATGAGCCGTTAGATTCTATCAATGTTTCGTTAGACTCTCGGCTAACGACCTGACAATTTTTATAGCGATTAGTATAGTGCGAATAAATGGAGTGCCCTTTTATTCGCATCAATCGCCCACACTTATCATAGGTGTACGAAATTGTATCCCAAATATCGTCCTTTGTTTTATCTCGAATTATACACGATCCGTCTTTTGCAAATTCAACAATTCGCATTTCATGTTTACCAGGCATTCTTACTCTCTCACTACCACGGCCTCTGTTCTGAAATATCTCAATTTCTATTTTTGCATACCCTTTGTCAAAATAGGTTTTCATCTCATCGGGGGAGCTGTAAAAAATATTGGGATCTTGGGCATGAACGCTTAACTGTATTAAAGCGAGCAGGCAAATTATAAGAATTTTCTTTATATTATTTCTGGTTTCAATCATCATAGGGGTAACAGCAAACAAAACTAACGATTAAATAAGTCATATCGGAATCCAAATCCGCCTAAAAATCTATTCTTATCCTTCGGATAATAATGAGGGTCAGGGTATATAACTCCAAATTTTGGAGTTAAAGCCATGCGCGGATAAATATATATTTCAGTTTGTCCGTAGAGTTATTTATCCCCATCTCTTAATGCTAAACCAAGGCTCATTTGACCCATTTTATAATCTGTAAATTTTGAAATATTGAAATTTAATTTAGCCTCGAAAGGTGCCGCATAATTACCACCAATATCAGAATCGAAAACTGCCACCTGAAGGGTTATATTTTCTTTATAGCCTAACCAAAATCGACCCGCCATTGTATAGTTTGTTATACTATTATTTAAAGGTGTGCCATTAAACATGTTTCCCATTCTTAACCCTAAGCGAAAACCGAAATTTTTATTTCCATCTAATCCAAAATAAGGATATACATTGAATCTGTAATTTGAATTGGGTTGATGATTATAATAATTCTCTAATTGGCCTTGAATACCATAGTTTAAATCGAACTTCTTTTTAGTTTTTCGGTATTGGTCTATAGTTAATGTGGTATTATAGTAATGTGGCCCCATGGGATTAGACGTGTCGGCAAATGTACAAACTGGTCCCAGACACCCTTGTCCGCTTTCGATACAAGGATATTGTGTTTGAATCAGATTTTTATAAATTAGGTTTTGTGTTACGATGGTCTGCGTTTTGCTCGAGTCAAAATCCCAGTTTCGATAATGATAAGTTTGCCCCATAAATATAAAAGCTATGCCACATAGTAGATATGGAACTAGTTTTAATTCTAGCCTCATCTGCGATTGATAGGCTACTAATAAAAGTTGGCGAAGTATACCAAAAATGGCAATACCCAATACAGCATGCAATACCATTAACTCTTCTAAAGTAAAAAAGGTATTGGCTTGAATTATAAAAATGGATAAAAATACAACAGCACTAATTTCTCTTTGAGGTTTAATTTCCACATGGTAAAGTTGTGCGTTTGTTTTTCTCATTTCATTCCAAAATAGCCATATCGCGCCTATACTTGTTGCTATAATCAAAACCCATTGAACGGCTTTTAAGCCATATATTTGGCTACCTAAAGCATGATTTGTTATAGATTCCCTAAAAAACTCAACACCAAAACGACCAAGACCCATGCATGTAAGACTAAGTAAAATCAGGCTTCCAGGGTTTTTTAATCGCGGCTTAGCCCATACTAAAATTACAATAGTAAGTAGCGATACTACCATGAGGTAAACTGGTACAGCATGAACGGGAAGCAACATCATTTCGTTATAGTTAATCCAGCCCATGCTCAATTGATAATCCCGAATAAAACTAAATCCCGAATAATGAACACATCCTAGCCCTTCGTATGGTTTACCAAAGCAGCAACCTGCCATTAAACAACCAATACGTTGAAACAGCATAACCAATGGTATAAAAAAAGCAAAACTATCGACTACATGATTTTTTAAACCAAAAAACCGTTTAATAAAAAGAAATCCTAAAATTCCAAATAGCATGCCACCAAATGCTGATTTGTGGCCAAAATTGGGTTTTACATCTTGATGTAAAAATTGCTCCCATTGGCTGAGGTTAAAAGTTCCGAGCCTGCTACCTATTATTACGCAAGCAAACGTAAAAACAATGCAAATTAACCAAGTTGAACTCTTAATTTTTGAACGTATTCCTTCAAAAAACAATACAAATACTCCTATAAGAAAAGCGGTCTTATAAAAAACAGGATAATAATCACGTGTTAACCCTAAATCAAGGGTAAGGTTGAATAAGTCAAAAAGACTTGAGATAATAAGTAAACAATTCATATCCCCTTTAAGTACGAAGATATGCTTTTTTATGATTTAGCTAATCTTCTAAAGAAATAAGATTTGCTTTTAAATAATCGCGGTTCATCGCGGCAATGTTCACTAAGGATATTTCTTTTGGACATTCAGCACTGCATGCTCCTGTATTGGTACAAGCTCCGAATCCTTCTTTATCCATTTGAGCCACCATAGCTTTAACGCGTTTCATCCGTTCAGGTTGTCCTTGTGGCAAATGGGCCAGCTGATTAACTTTGGCTGACACAAATAACATGGCTGATGCATTCTTACACGCGGCTACACATGCTCCGCATCCAATGCATGCTGCTGCCGCAAAAGCAGCATCGGCATCATGTTTTGCAATAGGCAATGTATTTCCATCTTGTGCATTTCCGGTATTTACCGATATAAACCCTCCAGCCCCTATAATTCTATCGAAGGCTCCCCTATCCACCGTTAAATCTTTTATTATCGGAAAAGCATTGGCCCTCCAAGGTTCAACTACAATGGTATCGCCGTCGCTAAAACTTCGCATATGAAGCTGGCAAGTTGTAATTGCATCTTTTGGACCATGTGGCCTTCCATTAATATGCATGCTACACATACCGCAAATCCCTTCTCTGCAATCATGATCAAATGCTATTGGATCATCCCCTTTGGTTATTAAATCTTCATTTAAAACATCAAACATTTCCAAAAATGACATATCAGGCGATATATCTTTTACCTTGTAGTCAACCAGGGTTCCTTTTGTCTTTGTGTTTTTCTGACGCCAAATTTTAAGAGTCAAATTCATATTACCGCTCATTATTATTCTTATTTATAACTTCTCTGTGCTATTTTAATATTATCAAATTTCAGATCTTCCTTTTGCATTTGCCAGTTCATATTGTTGTATTCCCAAGCCGCTACATAAGAGTAGTTTTCATCATCACGTTTAGCTTCCCCCTCTTCGGTTTGTGATTCTTCTCTAAAATGCCCTCCGCAACTTTCATTTCGGGCCAAAGCATCCATACACATCAATTCTCCAAGCTCGATAAAATCGGCAACTCTACCTGCTTTTTCTAATTCGGGATTTAATTCATCAGAAGCTCCAGGAACCCTAACGTGTGACCAAAAATCGGCGCGAATAGCTTGAATTTCAATAATGGCTTCTTTTAATCCTTCAGCATTTCGAGCCATACCGCATTTATCCCACATCACTTTTCCCAATCGTTTATGAAAATGATCCACTGTTTTATTGCCATTAATAGATAATAGCTTTGTAAGTCTTTCCTTTACGGCATTCTCGGCATCCACGAATGCTTCATGATCGGTTGAAATAGCTTTGGTGGCAATTTCTTTTGATAAATAAGCACCAATGGTATATGGAATAACAAAGTACCCATCGGCCAAGCCCTGCATTAATGCCGATGCCCCTAACCTATTGGCTCCATGATCTGAAAAATTAGCTTCACCTAAAGCATACATGCCAGGAACATTAGTCATTAAATTATAATCTACCCATAAGCCTCCCATTGTATAATGAACAGCAGGATATATTCTCATTGGAGATTCATAAGGATTTTCGCCTGTAATCTGTTGATACATATCAAACAGATTGCCGTATTTTTCTTTCACAACTTCTTTTCCTAAGGCAAGAATTTCACTGTCTTGAGCATTAGTTAACCCTTGTTTAGTGGCTTCAACCTTACCATATCGCATCATGTTAAACTTAAAATCGAGGTAAACCGCCATTTTTGAATTCCCAACACCAAATCCAGCATCACATCGTTCTTTTGCCGCCCTACTTGCCACATCTCTTGGCACTAAATTACCAAATGCAGGATACCTTCTTTCCAAGTAATAATCACGCTCTATTTCAGGAATATCTATTGGATTACGCGTGTCGCCTGCTTTTGCTGGCACCCAAATCCGACCATCATTTCGCAATGATTCGCTCATTAAAGTTAACTTACTCTGATGATCGCCGCTAACGGGTATACACGTTGGATGTATTTGAGTAAAACAAGGATTGCCAAAATAGGCTCCCTTTTTATGTGCTTTCCAAATAGCAGTGGCATTACTGCCCATGGCATTGGTGCTTAAATAAAATACATTACCGTAGCCACCGCTACACAACAATACGGCATGGCCAAAATGACGCTCCAATTCTCCTGTTATTAGATTTCGAGCAATAATTCCTCTTGCCTTACCTTCAATAACTACTACTTCCAACATTTCATGTCGCGAAAGCATTTCAACCGATCCCATTCCCACTTGGCGCTCTAAAGCACTATACGCTCCTAATAATAATTGCTGTCCGGTTTGACCAGCTGCATAAAATGTGCGCTGCACTTGTGTGCCACCAAATGAACGGTTGCTTAACATTCCACCATATTCACGAGCAAATGGGACACCTTGAGCTACACATTGATCTATTATATTTGGACTAATTTCGGCTAAACGGTATACGTTAGCTTCACGAGCACGGTAATCGCCTCCTTTAATGGTGTCATAAAACAAACGGTAAACGCTGTCGCCATCGTTCTGATAATTTTTTGCTGCATTAATACCTCCTTGAGCTGCTATCGAATGTGCCCTTCGTGGGCTGTCCTGAAAACAAAAACATTTCACTTTATATCCAAGTTCTGCTAAGGATGTAGCGGCTGCTGCTCCAGCCAAACCACTTCCTACAACTAAAATTTCAAGGCTTCGTTTATTGGCAGGATTTACCAATGGAATTGTACTTTTATATTTGGTCCATTTATCTTCTAATTGACCTTCTGGAATATTTGAATTAATTGGCATGGGTACTATTTTTATTTTATAGAAAAATTCTCTTTATCAATTTACACATCATTTTATTAAACCTAAATGTAGTGCAATGGGCATGCTAGCAAAAATTAATGGCACGATCACACTAAACCAAAACCCTATCATTTTAATAGCAGGCGTATATTTGTTATGATTCCACCCCATGGTTTGAAATGACGATTGAAACCCATGCATAAGATGATACGATAAGGATATCATCCCTAAAACATATACTATTACAACCCAAAGATTAGCAAAAACTTCCTTCATTTCATCGAACATTGTAGAACTGTGGCCTGTTATCTCATTCGTTAAACGGCTCACGTACCAAAAATGCCTAAGGTGTATGATTAAGAAAACGAGTAGCAATGTACCTAATAATCCCATTGATCGCGAGTACCACTTGCTGCTTACATTGCCATTTTGTACAGAATAGCCTATTGTTCGTGCTTTTCTATTTTTAATCATCAAATTCAAACCTTGAAAAATATGAATGAACAAACCAGCAAACAAACCGATTTCCATGGTGCGAATCAATACATTATTACCCATAAATTCAGCAGCTTCATTAAATAGCACACCCCCATCATTCATAAAAATCATTGAATTCACAAAACAGTGTACCATCAAAAAAACAATAAGAAACAGGCCGGTTAATCCCATGATGATTTTATTGCCAATTGATGATTTTAATATAAAAGTTAAAGCTGCCATTTTTGTTTTACTATTTTATTTCAAGGTTTTTTTTATGGTTTATTATCGATAAAAAAATTGGTACTAATTTTACCGCGAATTTACCGTTTCAATGTTCAAAAAGTACATTTAATATTTCAGATAGAATGTTTCTAAATAATAAACTCGTTTTATGAAAAACTTTGTCAAAATTCAAATCTTTTACTAAAGTTACCTTATGCTAAGGTATTTTTGCGCATCCTAAAATGTACGCTCTAATTAAATCCATACTTTTTCTTTGGTCGCCCGAAAAGGCTCATACGCTAACTATGCGTATACTAAGCTTAGTTTATGCCATCCCTGGAGGAAAAATATTATTGTTAAAACTCTTTAGCGCTAATTCAGAGCACACCAAAGTTTCGTTCTGTGGATTAACCTTCAAAAACGGAGTAGGTTTAGCGGCAGGATTTGATAAAGATGCAAAGTATATTGACGTTCTGAATTGTTTAGGATTTGGTTTTATCGAAATTGGGACCCTTACACCCAAACCGCAATTGGGCAATGAAATGCCCCGCTTATTTAGGTTGCCAGGCGACGAAGCTTTAATAAACAGAATGGGCTTTAATAATGGCGGTGTAGATGCTGCCGTTGAACGATTGAAAAAAGTAACATCAGATTGTATCATTGGAGGCAATATTGGTAAAAATAAGACTACACCTAATGATGAAGCTTACAACGATTATGCGTATTGTTTTGTAAAACTTTACGAGCATGTGCATTATTTTGTGGTAAACGTAAGCTCTCCCAACACGCCAGGTCTACGTGAACTTCAGGAAAAACCTGCCTTAAAAAAAATACTAACCGGCTTGCAATCCGAAAGGACGAAATTTATAAAAAACGGTCACCCATCCAAACCAATCTTGCTTAAAATAGCCCCAGACCTAAATGAAGCACAATTAGATGATATCAT
>CANMPY010000089.1 GCA_947499775.1 Bacteroidota bacterium
AGTTTAGGCTGCGAATATCAGAAGCTCTATAAAAATGTCAATACATTAAATATACTTATGATCCTTGAACCAATTTAAGCTTTGTTCAATTCCAACTTCAATAGGTGTTTGTGGCATATCTAAATCCTTAACGGCTTTGGCCGATGAGAAGTATTGATTTTCTTTGGCCAACCGTGCAATTCCGTAGCTTAACTTTGGTATTTTTCTATCAATTCGGGCTTTGGCCGAACAAACAAAACCAGCCATAAGTAATATAAAGTTAGGGACGCCTTTCATGTTAAAGGGTTTATTCATAAAGGAAAAGGCCTTTTGAAAAAATTCAATATAGGTTAGGTTTTCATTACCTGCTATATAACATTCGCCAATTTTTCCTTTTGTAAGCGCATTTACAGCCGCCTTTGCCACATCAATGGTGCATACAAAGTTTTTGCCTCCTTGATTATACCATTTTAAAGAGTTGTTAAAGATGGCTATTAGCATTTGCCCTGATGATGGTCCCGAATCAAAAGGGCCTATCATAAATGTAGGATTAATAATAATTACGGGAAATGCATTGCATTGGTGCTGATGCAGCAACATTTGCTGGGCTTGGTATTTACTATCAATATAATCCATTCCGAATTTTTTGCCTATAAACTTGCTGTTTTCATCCCCTGGTTTTTCTAATGTACCGTTGGCAAATGAACTGGCGGTCCCAATATGAATCATACGGTCTAGTTTTAAAGATTCGGCAACTTCCATCACATTTTTGGTGCCCACTAAATTTATGGAGGTCATCATTGTATTGCGCCTTGGCCAAAGTTTCATTACGGCGGCCACATGTATTACCATATTACAACCCTCCATTTGTTGGGTTAATACATCTTTATTGGTTACATCCCCTCTTACTATTTCTAAGGCTAAATTATCAATAGTGTGCGTTTTACTGCTAGGATGGCACATGGCCTTTACATTATACCCTTGTTCAATCAGTTCACGACAAATACTGCTTCCAAGCATCCCATCGGCTCCAGTTACAAAAACTTTTTTCATTTATTACTTCAGCTAACAAAGATGAGTTCTTTAGGACTTTAATACAACAATTGG
This sequence comes from Bacteroidota bacterium, assembly GCA_947499775.1. Classification (GTDB taxonomy): domain Bacteria; phylum Bacteroidota; class Bacteroidia; order NS11-12g; family UBA9320; genus JABWCE01. The sequence goes on from CANMPY010000089.1 coordinate 1,087, forward strand.
AATCTATTAAAACCTAATTTAATAAATTAAATGTAGCTCTACGAATCAAATTTGTAAGGCAGTTGCATTTAATTCTATTTTAAGTGGTTATTTGCGTATGCTATATTAAAATTAATTCTAATTTTGGTATTTAATTCCTACTTATAATATGAACATAGAATTTCAATTTCAAGAAAAATTTGTAACACAACTTAAATCCATAGTTCCTGCTAATATGAGTTTGGCTGATGAATTGGCCGATTTATTAAAGGTATCTACAGATAGTATTTATAGAAGATTGAGATGCCAAAGTTCATTTTCTTTCGATGAAGTGGCTATTATATCCAACAAATTCAGAGTATCTGTGGATGGGCTATTTAATGTAGATTCATTGCAGGTAACCTTTAATTTTAATCCTATGTATGACGCTACTTCAAACTTTGGAAAATACCTTGAATGGTTTGCAAAATACCTTACTGAATTGTCGAAGATTAAAGGTACGCGTATTATTTATGCAGCAGAAGACGTTCCTGTTTTTAGACACTTCAAATATAAAAATCTATCTGCCTTTAAAAGTTTTTATTGGAGCAAAGCGGTCTTAAATAATGAATTTTTTATTGGTAAAAAATTTAACTCAAACTTTGTGCCTCAGGAAATAATAGATATTAATAAGCAGGCCTATGATTCATATTGTCAGATAGACAGCATTGAGATTTGGACCGAAGAAACCATAATGAGCACCTTAAAACAAGTTGAATTTTTTTGGGAGTCAGACTATTTTGAAAATCGCGATCAAGCAATGGTGGTGATTAATGAAATTAGGGATATGATTGATGAGTTGAAAATGGAATGCGAAAATAATTTAAAAAATAGCGATACTAGGCGCGGTCAGTTTGTGTTTTATAATTCTGATTTGATGATTGGAAATAATACAGTATTGATTGAACCAGGAGAGTCAAATTTATTGGATAGAGTGTTTTTGGGGCATAATACCTTTAACAGCATATCGACTTATAATGCCTCTTTTGCCAAAGAAACAAGACTGTGGATGGAAAACCTCACAAAAAAATCAATGCTTTTGAGTGGAACAGCCGAAAAGCAACGCTCTAAGTTTTTCAAAACCATGGAGGCGCATATTAATGTATTAGAAAAGCTTGTTATGGAATCATAGCAGTATACTTTAAAGTGGGTTTAGCATTTTTTTTTAGAGTGGATTGATTTCCATTTGGGATTAGTTGGATTAAAATAACCTTGCTTATTTTTGCATCATGTCTAAAAAAATTTTACTCATTGGGGCTGGTCTTTCTGCCACACACCTAATTGAATATTTAGCTACACAGAGTTTGGTAAATGATTGGCAAATTACAATTGCCGACAAGAACGAATCCTTAGCCATTTCAAAGGCAATTTACACCAATACCAAATCCATTTATTTAGATATTGAGAAAGCGGATGATTTGGATGCATTGGTGGCTAACCACGATATTGTATTGAGTATGTTGCCCGCCAATAGGCATATGCCTGTAGCAATGAGTTGTTTGCAGAGGAATAAGCATTTAGTTACAGCTTCTTATCTTTCCGACGATATGAAAGCATTAGATGAAGAGGTTAAATCTGCTAATCTAATTTTTTTGAATGAAGTAGGGCTTGATCCTGGATTAGATCATCTTACGGCGATGTATATTATTGATCAAATTAAGGCAGATGGGTATATTATTAGAGAATTTGAAAGTTTTACAGGAGGGTTGATAGCGCCTGAAAATGACGATAATCCTTGGCATTATAAATTTACGTGGAACCCGCGAAATGTAGTTTTGGCGGGGCAAGGTGCGGCAGTAAAATTTTTGCAAGAAGGGCAATATAAATATATCCCCTATCCCAAAATATTTAGGCGTACCGAAATTATAGATTTGGGTGAATATGGTAAATTTGAAGGCTATGCCAATCGCGATTCTTTAAAATATATTGATACATACGGTTTGAACGATATCAAAACCATGTACAGGGGAACACTTCGTCGAATAGGGTTTTGCAAAGCATGGAATGTATTTGTTAGTTTGGGGGCTACAGACGATAGTTACACGCTAGAAGATTCGGAGCACATGACCTATCGCGATTTTATCAATACGTTTTTAGCCTATCACCCAACCGATTCGGTAGAGATAAAACTAAAATATTATTTAGATATTGATCAGGATGAAACTGAGCTTTGGGAACGACTGGAATGGCTTGATATTTTTAAACCCATAAAAATTGGATTAAAAAATGCCACACCTGCTCAAATTCTTCAACATATATTAGAATCAAAATGGGCCATTAAGCCGCACGAAAAGGACATGATAGTGATGTGGCATAAATTTGTATATACAGATGGAGATACTGTGCATGAACTAAAAGGTGCGCTTGTGGTAAAAGGTGAAGATCAAAATCATACTTCAATGAGTAAAACAGTTGGGCTGCCAATGGGCATAGCAACGAAGCTTATTTTACAAAACAAAATTTCATCGCGTGGCACTATACTGCCTATACATCCTGAATTTTACGTGCCAATACTTGATGAACTAAAAACGTTTGGTATAGAAATGAAACTGAGTTAAGCGGTTTATTTTTTTATCCAAACCGTATCGGTACGTTCGGTAAATGCGCCTATTAAACCTAGGCCACCTACAATATTGGTATATACGTTTGTTGGCTGATAAAATGGGGTCCCAAAAATAGCCGTCGATTCTTTGCTCGAGACTAAAAATTTGTAATAGTCGGTTGAAATTTTTCGACATTTTATCAGTACGTATTGCTTGGTGCAATTCAATTTATCCGAAACGGGAGTTTTTTGAGTGAATTCTCTGGGTCTGTAAAAAATGGGACTTACCGGATTTTGGAGTGAAAATAAAAATGTTTTTTTCTTTCCATTAAACAGATTATCGGCAACGGGATAGGTATAGGTTTCGGTATTGGGAAACCCTAAAAAATTGAAGGTTAAGCTTGGCTCTTCAAATTTATCGAACTTGCGAAAAAAGAAATAGGCTTTGTTGAGTGTATCGTTGGTAGCAGTGTCGGTTAATGTTCCAAAATGGTAAATTTCAACCGAAAACTGATACGCATCACTATTGATCAAGTCATCGGTTATCGAATATTTTAATTGTGCATTCTCGCCTTGTGTTACCATCATTTCATATGGTTTTAATAAGGAACTGGGCATTTGTGTTGTTCCACTAATTAAATGCATTTGATTGGTTAATTTTAGTGTATACGTTTTTGAAGGGTTCGGTTTAAACGAAAAGGTATGCGTTTGGCTATCGCTACTAATATTTTGGTTAAGCAATTGGTCCACCACAATTCCGTCTTCATAAACAAACATATCAATTGTATTTATATCAACAATATCCTTATCAGAAATTCCTTTATTGCCTGAAGTTATTAAAACCAATGCACTATCTGTATTTAAAATAGCCCATATAATTGGCTTGGCAACATATCCATTATTGGTAGGTGTAAGTTCTTTTATGCATCCACTCAGCATGGATAATCCGAATAGGAGTAACGTAATGGTTTTAAAAACTGATTTCATAACTAATAAATGGAATGAGAGGTAAAAGGCCTACTTCATAAAATGTTAATTTGGCACTGCTGCTATTGACTAAAAAATTTGTAGATATAAATAGGGGGTTAACATGACTATAAATATTATAGATTCCAATATTCCATTCGCGCGTGCTGCGCTCATATTTTATTGTTTTAGTAAAGGATACATCCATTCTGTGGTAATTGGACATTCTAATATTATTGCGTTGCGTTAACTCATAATATGTTTTTCCATTGAGGGTGTAAACCGATGTAGGAACAGTTACAGGACTGCCGCTTGAAAACACCCAACTGCTTGAAATGTTCCAATTTCTTTTTGTTTTTGGAAATTTTACAAAGAGGGATAATTGATGTCGGCGATCGTATTTGAACGGAAAGGAATTGCCTTGGTTTATTTCGTCAAACTGCCTTACGGATTTAGAAAGTGCATAGCCTATCCACCCTTTAATTTTCCCAGTATGTTTTTCTAACATAAATTCTATGCCTTTTGCATTGCCATTGCCAATATAAAAAGATTTGTCCCATTCGTAGCCGCCAAAAACAAAAAATGCACCTTCCTTTAGCTCTACTAAATTCTTCATGGTTTTATAGTACCCCTCAATGGATAGTTTAAAGTGTTTTTTAATATAGAAGGCAGCATTTAATGATACTTGGTCAGAGTTTTGGGGCTTAAGTTCATCAGTTACTGGTAGCCAAATATCGATGGGTAATCCTATGCTGTTGTTAGGCAATATTTGCATGTTTTGTTGCATTCGGGTAAATGACCCACCGAAATAAATATTTTTTGATAATGCATATTGACCATTAAAACGAGGTTGTATTAACGTGTATCGGGTTGTTTTTACATTTATCGAATTAAGACTAACCCCAAGATTAAATGTAATGTGTTTGTTTGGCTTCCATGTATCTTCAATATAAAGCACTTCTTCATCACTAAAAATCTGCTTTTGGCCAATGGAAGTGTCCATCGTTTGGTTTCCCTCTCTCGTATGATAAGTTAAGGTTCCTGTATTGAATCGGTGGTAAATAAATTCGACTCCCGTGGTTATTTTATGATTTTTGAATTTATTTATTTCAAAACAAGATTTTAGAAATAAGTCGCTATTGCCACTAGATTGGGTATATTCGATGGACGAGATTTTGTATTCTGGCTTAGGTTTTGTTTCCCAAGTGAGTTCATCCTCAAAACTGGTGCTATATTGTGTAATCCCAGCTGATGTGGACATGAAAACTTTGTCAGTAACATTATAGTCCCACTTTGCACTGCTCATCATCGTAGACCATCGTAGGTCTTTGAGGTATTGGCGTTTTTCAAGGATTTCACTTGTATCAGTAAATGTTTGTTTTTCGGTTATTCTTCCGCGATCAACTCCAGTGAAATAGTTAAGCGAAATTTTATTTCGCAAACCAACCTTGTAATTAACTTTGGCATTGATATCGTAAAAATAATATTGTCCAACGTAGGTATTTGACGTTATACGGTTACTAATTTTTTTATAAGGAACCGTTAATAAATCAAAATAAGTTCGTCGAAACGACACCAAAAACGTGGCTTTGTTCTTAAGAAATGGTCCTTGAATGGTGCCGGAAGATAAAAGCATTCCAATATTTAACTTTCCTGATATTTTTTGATTGTTACCGTCTTTAAGTTTAATATCTAATATAGAGGATAATCGACCATTGTATTTGGCCGAAAATCCACCTTTTATCAATTCAATTGAATTAACAACGCCTGGATTGATGATAGAAAATAACCCAAAAGCGTGAACGATATTATAGACGGGAACACCATCAATCAAAACGAGATTTTGGTCAGTTCCCCCTCCTCTAACATTAAATCCTCCTATATTTTCACCCGAACTTTGTACACCAGGTACCATCTGTATGGCACGCAATATGTCGGTTTCGCCTAATAGAGAAGGAATTTCTTTAATGGCTTTAAGATTAAAATAATATCCATTGGGTCGGTTTTCGGATTTCGAAATACTTTCGTTCCGTATTTCTACCTCGGTAAGATCGGGCATTGGCACTAATTGGATTATTTTAAAGGCATTGGTGCGATTGAAACCCATTTCCTTAAATTTTACATAGCCAATATAGCTCACTTCCAAATAAAGCGAATCTGCCGGCAGGGTTAATGTAAAAAATCCATAATCGTTTGTGAGGGTACCTATTTTATTGTAGCGGCAAAATACCGTTGCCCCAATTAATTTTTCTCCATTCGTTTTGTCAAAAATATAACCCGATAGGGTATAGGATTGGTTGCTTTTTATTTTTTTTAACAGAATAGAACGACCTCCAAAATATTTAAATTCAATATGATACGGAGTTAGCAACCTATACAAAATGTCAGAAAGTTTTTCATTGCTTGCTTCAAAATCAAGTAGAATGTCTGTAGGTAAAATGTTGGATTTATAATTATAGGAAAGCCCAGATTGAGTGGTTAGCAAGTGCAATATTTCTATTACTTTTTTTTGACTTACCGTAATGGTTAGTTTAGTATCTAGCGGTGTAACACTTTGTGAATACCCAAAACCCGTTTTAACAAAGATTAAAACGAACAATAACCATCGAAAATAAAGATTGACAGTAGGGGAATACACCCCGTAAAATTATGGAATTAAGACGTAATCTGTGCCTTTTTTTATTAACCTACAGTCAGTGAGGTC
>CANMPY010000090.1 GCA_947499775.1 Bacteroidota bacterium
TCCGATCTTTCCAACGGTTAAGCCGTTCCAAATTTGATGGATCGGTTGAAACATTGCTGATTGACGATACATGCGCTTCTATATCATCTGCCGATCCTTGTTTGTTTCGTGATAATTGAGTTTGAATATCGGTTTTGAGATAGAAATAAATACTGGCTATAAATACGAGTGTTATAAGAATAGATCTGAATCTAAAACCTAAGATAATGGCCACTATAAGCAATGCAGAAGCCACTAAACTTAACCATGCTGCTCGGGTATACGAAAGCAGAACGGCAACCGTAAGAAACAACACCACAAAAGTGGCAATTAGACGTAAGGTTAAAGATTGTTTTAAATAGAACCCCCAGATGGCAAAAACTGCAAATGGTGGAATAATGAAAGCTACTAGAGCGGCATACATGCCATGATCGGGTAAAAAAGGTTTCATAGCCGAATAGGCATATTCGCGGGTAAAAGCACCTTGCGCGTGAATGTAAATTGTGTATGCAGCCAAAAGACAAATGGAAATGCCCAAAAGCCAAATAAATAATTTAATAGCTTTGAATTCTTTAAAGAATACGCCAAATAAAAAGTAGAAAATGCTAACATACGTTATTCTTGAAAGAATAAATTTTAGTGAAATTATAGGCATTGTACTTGTAAGTGTGGTAAAAAGATTCCAAGCCAAATCAAAAAAAAGGAGCAGACTTAAGCCATTTAACAGAAAGGAACTGCTGAATTTGGCACCTTGAATTATTTTTAGAATTAGCCCAAAAAAGACCAAAATAAGTATGGGCTCTGTTGGAAAACTCATGCCTATGCCACCCCCTATATCATTCACAGGAATGCTTAATGGAACAGCAAATACAGCAAAAAATAGTACAGCTTTTGTTTGTTGTATGAGGAGCCAAATAAAGGTAAGGGCAAGGGGAAATAAGGCTATATAATGATTGTCGAAATATATTCCTAAAAGTAAGCCGGCTAAAAAAGTGAATCCAATGGTGTAAAACCATTTTATGCTTAGCGGTGCTTCCATTCCTACTCGCGTTGTGAAGCCTTATAGATTTTTAATTTTTCAATAAAAATTATGACAATTAACCCAACAAACATACTAGCCAAAAGGCTTATGAGTATAATAGTCTTTCGTTTTGGAGATGCTTTTATTTCGGGTACATCTGCAGAGGTGAGTAAAAATTTATGAGTAATCGTTTTGTCAACGTCTACTTTGGCTTTTTCAAAACGGGTTCTCGATTTGTCAAGGGCATCTAAGTTAAGAATTAGGTATTCGGTATAGTATAAAAAGTCGCCTGCATATTTTGATAGCAGGGTTTGTTCTTCTTTAAGTTTTTGTAAATTGGATGAGTTGCCGCCTTGAGCTTGTAATTTTGCAATTTCTTCGGCTAAGGCTCGCGATTGTTCTTCATAATTAGTTACCCCTTTGTCGGCCAATAGTTTTAGGTTATTTCGTATTTCGGTAATCTCATTTTCCTTCTTGTGATATTCTTCCTCTATAATTTTGAAGGCTTCGCGTGCCAATTGCATTTGAATCTCCGTTTTAACCGTATCGTAAATTTCAGCTATGCCATTGGCAATTTTGGCCGCCATTTCTGGATTTTCATCCAGTACTGTAATGGATATGGACAAATACCGTGTTCGATTAAATTCAATATTCTTCTTGAATTTATTGGCTAGGTTGGTTTTAGCATGTTTATCGTTTGGATTAATGCCATAGTGGCTCATGAGGTTAAAATCTTTTATAATTCTACCAGTCATAGCAGACGATTGCAACAATTGCAAGGCATTTTCGGCTTCCGATTCTTCTCCAAAGGCAAGCGGATCAGCTTCTCGTTTATTTAAATCTGTGAATAATGCATTCCCGATTGAATTGATTGTAGTAGGATAAAAAATAACTTCAGCCTCGTATTTAGGTTTAATAATAAACGTTGCAGCAGTAGAGAGTATAAGTGTTACGAGTGCTAAACGAATAAGATGTTTTCGCCAATGTATGACATAAGCCACAATATCGGTAAAATTAAGCTGGAGAAGATCTTTATTTTGAGGCATGATTTAATTTAGGGTGCGAATATATATATAAAATAGATGGTAGCAGTAATAACGGCTCATGGGTAAGTTCTATTTTATACCTTTAAAAAATTTACTAAAACCTTCACATAAGTTTAGAAAGAGAGGGCTTAAGTATATGAATATTTAGCCATTCGATAACACGCAATTCCAAAAAACAGTTGAGTTATTACGGCTGTTATCGCTACGCCAATTAACCCAAACCGATTTATCAGAAGTATATTTCCAATAATATTGATGGCACACGTTATTAAGGCAATTTGATTTATTTTTTTTATTTGGCCTGCAGCGGTTAAAAGTGTTCCAAAAATGTTGACTAATACCATGCCAGGAATGCCCCAAATTAATATTGAAAATACGATTCCAATAGCAGGTGTGAATTTTTCAGGATATAAACTTTCCATAATAGAATTTCCTGTCAATGAACAAATAAGAGTAGCGCCTACTGCTGGAATCAATACACCAAACGATGACCATTTGACGAGCGACTTTAATTTAGGTCTGTTATTAAGATTGGCTGCGAGAAGTGGCAGTAATTGCCCTGCTAATAAAGTTCCAATAATTGCAGCAGCATCAAGCAATCGGTAGCACATAGCATAGTTGCTGGCTTCCATTCTTCCTTGTGGCAATAAAGTTAATATCAGAACTGCATCTAAACGGGTAAAAAGAGTCATTAATGCAATTATGGAAGCGAATGGTAAAGCGCGTTTAATTAAAGCGTATATTTTTTGAGGGTCGATTATAAAATTGGCTTTGCCGAGATAGAAGATAGTTGCTATCCACGAAAGGGCAAACGTAAGGAGGAGACCTGCAGTTTGAGCTAAAATGAAGGCGTACAACGACAGCTTGATAGGACATACACTAATCCATAGAATTGCGCTTAAACTTAAAACCACAAAAAGTCGATCAATAACCGAGAGCATTCCATCTACTTTAAATTGGTGAATGGCCGAAATATTCGATCTCAGATATGTATTAAAAGAAAGTATAGTTTGGTTAATAGCTAAAAGGCCAAAAATGAGAAGATCATTAGGTGTAAACCCTATGGCATACCCAATAGTAAAAGCCAGTACAAAGAAGAGAATACTAAGCGTTGATTTAGCACTTATGATAGACCAAAAGTTAGCTTTATAAAATTCACGATTTAAGGATACCTCTCTGTTATTGTAATTGGTTAGCCCTAAGTCGAGCACAATCATAAATAGCAAACTAAACCCTGTTAAACTAAAATATGTACCATACTCATTGTGAGGGAGAAGGTTTTGTACATTGCGGTCAATTACCAATATCCATATTGGTTTTATTAGCAAGTTTATAGCTTGAATAAAAACAAAATCGGTTAAGAATTTTTTTCTCAAGAGATCGTAATTAAAATCTAGCCTTCGTTAGTTTAATAATCCCCATTAAGTGTTTAGCTTTTTAAAAACGTCTCAAATAAAGGGTTTAGGAGTGTTCGGTCGCTCAGTTTATTCTCGAGCCCCAAACTTATTATTTTATTTACCAAGGCCGTATTTCTTTCCCCTTGTTCGAGGGCATATTTATAAGGCACATTGCTAAAGGTAACCAGTTCGTATTGTGATTTAAAAATTTCGGGATAAAGACTACAGAGGTCGTGTTCGACATGCTTGTAATGAAGGAAGTTTTTATCGCCAACTCGGTCTCTCATTTCAATAAAATTTTGCAAAGCCAAATTTGCAATAGCATCGGCATTTGGTTTTCGTATAGTTTGATAATCAGAAAAAATTTGGTTCCAATCGGGATAATGTTTTTCGAGCAATTCGTCAAAAACGACACAATCTTCGAAAGAGCAATTCATTCCTTGGCCATAAAATGGAACCACTGCATGAGCAGCATCGCCAATTAAAGCCATTTTCCCATTGGTCCAAGGGAAACATCTAACAGTGCATAGTTGGCCTGTTGGGTTATTGAAAAAATCGTCATGGAGATTGTGAATTAGCGGTTTAACATCAGGGAAATAGGTATCAAAAAAGGAATCCAAGTCTTCCGTGCTTTTTATTGAATTAAAACTTAATGGACCATCAAGCTGAAAAAATAAGGTACACGTAAAGGTGCCATCTAAATTTGGTAGAGCTATAAGCATAAAACTTTCTCTTGGCCAAATATGAAGGCAGTTTTTATCCAATTTAAATTCGCCATTGTCATTAGGTAAAACACATAGTTCCTTATATCCATGGTGAAGGTAAGTTTGTGAATAATCGAATCGTCCTTTGGTTTGCATTTCATACCGTATAGCCGAAAAAGCCCCATCGCTGCCTATAACTCTATCCGCTTTAAATTCAGTGTGATTCCCATCGGGGTCTTCAAAATACACTATTCCGTCTTGGAGATTTGCATCAACACAATTCGAATTAAAGTAAAGTTGAATATTTGGCAATTCATCCGCTAATTCGAGTAATTTAATATTTAGCAATCCGCGAGAAACAGAGTAAATGGCCTGATTATCTTTTCCGTAAGGCTGATAGGCTAGTTCGCCAGAAACATTATGCATCATTCTTCCGGTCATTGGTATTCCGGTTGCTAATACCTTTTGGTCTATCCCTACTTTTTTTAAGGCATTAATTCCTCTTTCGCTCAAAGCAAGGTTTATTGATTTGCCTGCTGAGATTTTATTATTTCGCATATCGGGCCTCTTTTCAAAAAGATGAACATCGAATCCGCGTTTTGCTAAAAAAACTGAGACAAGTGAACCTGCCAATCCGCCCCCTACTATTGCTATTCTTTCCATTTTAGGGCAAAAATAGTATTTAACAGATTGTTTTTATGATGGAGACAAAATCTTCTTAAAATAATAAATACACCCTTGCTGCTCACTACCAATGGTTAATAAGAATTGTGAATTATTTAAAATGAGTTTTTAAACAGGCTAAGTAGTGTTTGCCTCTTAATTCGGCAAATGAATTAGCAATAAGCATTATACCTGCCTGAATAATTATGCCTACTCCAAACCCTTTCCAGAATCCTTCATCCGAACCGATCAAAAAAATAAAGAGTCCAAATAAACAGAGGGCAATCTCAAACTTATGGTATAATTTAAAACGACCAAGTACAATTTCCATGCGTGGTATTTCAATATTTTTAATATTATTTGGATGTTTAGCAGCAAAATTTAATACACGATTCAAGTCGGTTGCTGTTCTAAAATAAATAAATGCCCCAGCAATAAATTGAACTATTGCAACAAATAAAATTGGCCATCCTAAACCATTAAAAAAAGGTGAGTTTACGGCAATCCAAAAATAGAAATCACCAATTATGAAAATTGCTCCAATTACAACGAAGAAAAAACTTGCATATTTCTCCATATTAAAGTAGTCTTGTATGAAAGTCATTGAGTGAACAAATGTAATTATTAAATTGCAACAAGCTTAATCTTTGTTTTTAATGAAGTAAGGAATGCGCATAAAAAAACCCTGCCGAGGCAGGGTTTAAAAATTAAAAAGTATTTATTTTAATTCGTTTACCGATTTCTTCAACGTCATTCTTGAATTTTTTGTCAGTATCGATTAAGTCGTTAACGGTTTGGCATGCATGAATAACCGTAGAATGATCGCGCCCTCCAAAATAAGTGCCAATGCTTTTGAGAGATGCTTTAGTCATGCTCTTAGCATAATACATTGAAATTTGGCGTGCTTGAACTATTTCACGTTTGCGGGTTTTTGATTTAAGTTGATCAACCGATAGCCCATAAAATTCGGTAACCAGTTTTTGAATGTAATCGATTGATACTTCGCGTGATGAGTGTTTTACGAAATTCTTCATCATCTTTTTAGCCAATTCAATATCGATCTCTTTTCTATTTAACGAAGCTTGGGCTAATAAACTTATTAAGGCTCCTTCGAGTTCTCGAACATTGCTATCAATATTATGTGCAACATATTCTACCACTTCTTTTGGTAGTCGTATGCCGTCCTGATACATTTTATTTTCTAAAATAACCATTCGGGTTTCAAAATCGGGTACTTGCAAATCGGTAGATAGTCCCCATTTGAATCGCGACAATAAACGTTCGTCTAAATCTTTTAGATCTTTAGGAGGTCTATCGCTTGTCAAAATTAACTGCTTGCCTGATTGATGTAGGTGGTTGAAGATTTGGAAAAATATTTCCTGTGTTTTTTCCTTTTTTGAGAAAAATTGAACATCATCAACAATCAAAACATCAACGAGTTGGTAAAAACTCACGAAATCATTATGGTTCCCATTTTTGCATGCATCATAATATTGATTAATGAATTTTTCAGATGAAACATAGAGTACGGTCTTCTTTTCGTATATGGCTTTTATATGATTTCCAATAGCGTGAGTTAAATGGGTTTTGCCTAATCCTACACCTCCAAAAAGCATTAGAGGATTAAAGGCAGTACCTCCTGGCTTATTGGCCACCGCAAATCCCGCACTTCTAGCTAAGCGATTGCAATCCCCTTCTATAAAATTTTCGAATGTATAGGCTGGATTAAGTTGAGAATCAATGTTCATCTTCTTTAATCCTGGAATAATAAATGGATTGCGAATGCTGTTGTTTAAATTTAGCGATAAGCTTACTTCATTTTTATGCTTGTGCTGATTTTTCGTAGGTACATTTATGGTGTATGGATTTCCATTTGCTGATTGATTATTATCAACAATAATGTTGTATTCAAGTTTAAATCCTAAACCTAATTCTTTTTCCAATGTTCTTTTTAACAGGCCCACATAATGTTCCTCTAACCATTCATAAAAGAACTGGCTAGGTACTTGAATTGTAAATACCTTGTTTTCTAATTTTAATGGTTTAATAGGCGTAAACCAAGTTTTGAAACTCTGAGGCGGAATATTATCCTGAATTATTTTTAAACAATTGTTCCAAACTTCGGTGTAGGTATTTGACATGTGTGTAGCTGTGTATTAAATTAATTAAATTTCAAAGGATTAGCTTTTTTTTAAGGGCCTTTGTAATCGGGCTGTAAAGATTGAATAAAAATTCACATAAAAAAATTTATTTATGCTTGCTTTTTAACAAATTTTTAACACTGTACAAATTGGGTTATTGAAGCTTAGTAATTACTCGAATACAGAATGCTTATTATTAATTAATTGCTTAATAAAATTGACCTTTCGAGCCGTTTATTTTTCTGTATTTTTTTTAATTATCAACTAAAAGTTTAATTAAAAAAAATAATAAAAGGAGTGTTAGGTAATTTGAGTTTTCTGTAAAGCTAAAGGCAGTCTAAAATTTTAGA
>CANMPY010000091.1 GCA_947499775.1 Bacteroidota bacterium
GGTTCCTAACTTGAGTTTCGGCAAATAAATACTTACGCCAGGCAGCAATTCTTTGCTTCCTTTTTCTTGTACATAGCCCGAAATGGTATACTTTACGCCTTGTTGGGCAAAGCAAATACCTGAAAAAAGCAGAGTGAAAAAGATTATTATCTTAGTTAATTTCATTGATACAATAATACACTGATAGAATGGAAAGCCCCAAATAATAAATTTTATTCATTTGGGAGTGGCTCTTGTTCATTGTCCATTTCAATCGTTTTGGACAAACTAAGTGGAATTTCCTTAGTAGTTTTTAGTCCGAGTTTTTTAAGCTGCTCGGCTTGATTAATTAAATTTCCTCTTCCGGTACTTAATTGGCTAATAGCATCATCATAAGATCTACCAGCCGCTGAAATATTTTTTCCAATTTTCTCAATATTCTCTACAAAGCCAACAAATTTATCATACAATAATCCACCCCTCTTAGCTATTTCCTCGGCATTTCGGTTTTGATCATCCCTTTTCCAAAGGTCGGCTATCATTTTAATAGCACTTACCAAATGAGTAGGACTTATTAATAATATCCGTTTTGTGTAAGCGTAATGCCAAAGGTCTTCGTCATCTTTTACGGCTTCTAAATAAGCAGGTTCAATGGGGATAAACATCATGGTAAAGTCTAGGCTTTTTACGAGTTCATCGTATTTTTTTAAACTTAGGCCATCAATATGGATGCGCAACGAACGGATATGTTCTTTTAAAAATAATTTCTGTTCATCTATATCCTCCGAACTGGCATATTTTTCATAAGCTACCAACGAAACTTTAGAGTCAATTACTACTTTTCTATCATCGGGATACGTAAGCACTACATCCGGTCTTAAAATATTTCCATGATCATCTCTATATGATTCTTGAGTGGAGTATTCACGGCCTTTTTCTAATCCTGATTTTTCTAAAATTCGTTCCAATATAACCTCGCCCCAGTTACCTTGTTTCTTGCTATCTCCTTTCAACGCTTTGGTTAAATCTGTTGCTTCTTTGCTTATTTTTTGGTTAAGTTCCAATAAATCTTTTACTCTTTCACCAAGTGAAAATCGTTCTTTGTTTTCTTTATCATAGGCTTCTTCTACCTTCTGTTTAAAGCTGGCTATATTTTCGGATAACGGTTTTAAAATAGTATCCATATTGGTTTTGTTGAGCTCTGTAAATTTTTCAGTTTTTTCATCCAATATCGTTTGCGCCATGTTTTTAAACTCGGTTTCGAATGTTTTGCGTGTTTCGTCAATTTCAATTCTTAAGGTTTTAAGCTTTTCGGTCAATCCGTCGTTTTGCGCCTTAAGCTGTTGAATTTCGCCATAATATTCTGTTATACGATTTGATTTTTCTGTATTATCATTTTTTAAAACTTTTTCATCATCTTCTTTTTTTACTAAAATTCCATTGGCGCTTTCAAGCATTACCTTAGCCATGCTTAATTCGGTGCCAAGGGCTGTAAAATTATCTGATTTATCTGTTAGCAAATTTTGAGTAGTGCTCAAATTTTCGTTCGCAACCCTTAGTTTCTCAGATTCTAACGCTAACTGAGTTGTTCTTTGATTATCTAAATGTCGGGTATGCAAATAATTTAGTACCCAACTTATAAGTCCACCAATTAAAATTCCAATACCTAACGAGGTTATTTCAAGATTCATAGTTACGAAAATAATAGGTTACCAAAGGAAGAAGGCAAGATGTTGAGAAATATTACGCCCAACCCATTTCAATCTCCTAAAAAGGAGATGGCAATGCACTTCGCCTAAGGTTTCTTAAATTGGACGAAGGCATTTTAAAATTAACCAAATTTCAAATTACCTTCGCAACCATGAATCCAGAAATAATTCTGCTTGTAATTGGCTTGTATTTTTTAATGTTGGTGACTATATCGTGGGTTACATCAAAAAATGCAGATTCAAAGGCCTACTTTATTGGAAACAAGAAATCAATATGGTGGCTAGTTGCCCTAGGGATGATAAGCGATAGCCTAAGTGGTGTAACCTTTATTTCGGTTCCTGGAAATGTGTTTGGTGAAAAATTTAGTTATATGCAGGTGGTGTTTGGCTATGTCATCGGTAATTTTATAACCGCTTATGTGCTATTGCCTTTATACTACAAACTTAACCTCACCTCAATTTACAGTTATCTTGGACAGCGTTTTGGCACCACCACTCAAAAAACGGGTTCATTTTATTTTTTATTAAGTCGCACTTTAGGTGCCGCAGCACGCCTATATTTGGCTGCAGGAGTTTTACAAACTTATTTATTTCAACCATTCGGTATTCCGTTTCCAATTTCGGTTCTTATTATTATCAGCCTAATTCTGGTTTACACTTATCGCGGCGGGATTAAATCTTTGGTATGGACCGATGCCTTGCAATCGGTATTTTTATTAACCGCGTTAGGGCTATCTCTATTTAATTTATATAGTTATATCAATTGGGATTCGGCATGGACTATTATCGATCAAAATAACTTCAACCAAGTTTTTGTTTGGGATTGGCTACCTAAAAATAATTTTTTTAAGATGATACTTGGCGGCATTTTTATTGCTGTTACCATGACCGGAATGGACCAAAATATGATGCAAAAAAATCTGAGTTGCAAAAACATAAAAGAGGCCCGAAAAAATATATTATCGTACAATAGCACCCTTATCGTTATAAATTTCTTTTTTTTAAGTTTAGGGGTTCTTCTTTATGTTTTAGCAACGCAACAAGGTATTGATTTGCCATTAAAAGCCGATGGCAAAGTGGCCACCGATGCCGTATTCCCCATGATGGCCTTTAACCATTTAGGGGCTATTGCAGGACTTATTTTTATTGTAGGACTTACGGCAGCTACATTTTCGAGCGCCGATTCAGTTTTAACTACTTTAACAACTAGCTTTTGTATCGATTTTTTAAACGTAAATCCTGAGGAGGTAGAATCTCAATCCAATAAAAATCGCAGGCATTTAATTCATATCCTTTTTGCAGCAGCAATATTTATCAGTATCATATTAATTCAAAAGATTAACAGCGGTGCCATTATTACTACAATATTAACCGTTGCCGGTTACACATACGGGCCTCTTCTTGGCTTATTTTCATTTGGAATATTTACCAAAATACGTATATGTGAGCGTTGGGTAATAGTCGTTTGTATTTTAGCGCCAATACTTACTTACTGTATTGATATCTATCTACCGCAATTTACAGGCGGATTTCAATTAGGATTTTTGAATTTACCTGTAAATGGAGCTTTAACTTTTGGCGGATTATTTTTAATTAAGAAAAATCATAAAGCTGTTGACTTTGCATAAGCATTATGCTTCGCTGTGGTTTTGATAAGGCATTCGCCAAGTTTAATACGGAATAAAACTTTATGGGTTAAGGAAGGTCTTTATAAATTATGATTATTTGCTACTGTTGTAAGCTTCCAAAAATAGTACAATTTAATTTTGAGTATAACCCCTAATACTAATTTCTAGTGGTCTAAATTTAGGCATTCCATATATTTCGCCTAAGTACGAAACTGGCACTATAAAGTGCTGCAATCCCTAATTACCCTATTTGAGTGCATCATAAATTACATCCATAATTTCAGTTCTAACATTTTTTGAAATCAAGGTTCTATTTTCGGCGCTAGGATAAATTCGATTAGAAAGAAACACATAGACCAATCCATTCTCCGGATCCATCCAAATACACGTTCCAGTAAACCCTGTATGTCCATACCCTTTGTTAGAAGCCATTTTGGATGTAGGGCTCGATTTGCCTGGAGAATTTTCTGGTTTATCAAAGCCCAATCCTCTGCGACTATCAGAACTTTGTCGTTTGGTAAATTCTAAGATGGTACTTTGATTTAGTATGCGTTTGCCATTATAAAATCCATGATTCATAAGCATTTGACCGATTTCTGCTAATTCAAATGCATTGCTAAATAATCCTGCATGACCACTTACTCCACCTAATAATGCAGCCGAAGGATCATGCACATAGCCTTGTAGAACGCCTTTTCTAAAATCGGGGTCCTTCTCGGTTGGCACAATATCGTTCATGCCTATTTTAATGCGAGGATTAAAGGTTATATGCTCTAAGCCCATTGGCTTGTAAAAGGTTTCATCCATATAAACAGAAAATTCTTTATTTGTAACCCTTTCAATCATTACGCGAAGCATTATCATGCCTAAATCGCTGTATACATACTTTCCTTTTTCGCCCAATGGAGAGTCAGCAATTAGGCGAAGCATTCGGTTTTGATAAAATTTATTTACAAATAGACCTTCGTTTATCTCATTGCAAAACACGTTTGTTCGCACTTTTGATAACACAGAATCGCGCAATTTGTCATTGGATGCAAAGCTCTGATAAAATGGAATAAAATCTTTTAAACCCGCTTCATGAACCAATATCTGCCTTAATGTTATATTTTCCTTATCGCTTCCTTTCAATTCTGATAAATACATAGAAAGGGTATCATCTAATTTGATTTTGTCATTTTCAACCAATTTCATAATAGCTAAAGTGGTTGTAGCCAATTTTGTAATGGATGCTAAGTCATATAGGTCCGAATTTTTAACCTTTAGCTTTTTGTCATAGGTGTGGTATCCAAACGATTCATTATAAATCACTTTACCATGCTGAGCCACTAAAACCTGACATCCGGGAGTTGCCTTAGCGCTTATGGCATTTTTTACGATTTCGTTTATTCGATTTAACTTAGTGATTGATTTATTATCAACCATGCTTGAATTAAATGGCTGCAGCACATCCCCTTTTCGTATCGTTAATCCATCCGATTCAGAATATTCGTCTCCAACAGACACACTCAATTTTGCATTGGTATTTTTCATTCCCCACAGCGTATTAGCCGCTGCCTTATAATAGGGCTCGTCGTCGCCAAACGCAAATACTGTTGAATTAATATCTGGAAAATTTCGCATTGAATACGGATTGCCAAAACACACCATCGTTACGTTTGTTTTAGCCTTAAGCTGACTTACTAAGCTACACAAATCAGCTGTGATTCCATAATTATCCTTTGGATATTTATTTATTTGATGCACGGCTACAATAACATGGTCGTATTTTTCTAATTTGCTAACGATATTGGTACAATACACAATCCCAAATAATTTATCGACCGAAAAAATATCACAGTTGCCAAGTTCTTTCATTCTTCGTTCGAAACCTGTAGGCCCATTTCCTCCTAAGGCAATAACAGCCATGTTTTTAAATGGTTTTTTAAAAAGTGGTATACACGATAAATCATCTTTAGCTACGCAAATCTCACTTTCTACTAATTGAGTATACAACTTTAAGGCATCTGAATTATTTAAATCCATAACCAAATTGGTATAGTATTGATTTGATAGAACATCAAGACCCACAAACGCTTTAGCCTGTAATATTTTTTTAACCTTTGCATTAAGGCCATCAATACTATATCTGCCGTCCAAAACTGCTGCTTTGATGGTATCAATAGCTCTGGGAACATCCGCTGGACACAGCAAAATATCATTGCCAGCTAATAATGCTTTTAACTCGAGAATACCACTCTGATAATCTTTAGAAACACCTTGCATATCTAAAGCATCTGTAATGGCAAGGCCTCTAAAATGTAATTCTTTTTTTAATAACCCATTGATAGCCAATGGCGAAAGCGATATAGCCAAATTAGCAGTTGTATCAATTCCAGGCATAAACACATGGGCAGTCATAATACTCATTATGCCGCTATCAATTAAATATCTAAATGGTTTTAGTTCTATCGAATCTAAACGATTTCGATCATGCTTAATTACGGGTAAGTCTTTATGCGAATCAGTTTTCGTATCGCCATGTCCCGGAAAATGTTTGGCACAGGCAATTATACCCTCATCTTGCATCCCTTTGGCATATTTCCATCCTTTACGTGCCACATTCATTGGATCTTCGCCAAAAGATCTAAAATTAATGACCGGATTGTCGGGGTTATTATTTACATCAATAACTGGGGCAAAATTGATATGTATGCCTAATCGTTTGCATTGTTTACCAATATCCCTTCCCATTTTATAAATCAAACTCTCATCCTGAATTCCTCCTAAACCAATTTGGTAAGGGTATTGAATAGTATTGTCCACTCGCATGGACACTCCCCATTCGCCATCAATACCAACCAATAGAGGCACATCGGCCATAGCTTGGTATTTTTGAGCAGAAAGAAACAAATTTTGAGGATCTGTTTTAAAAAATATGATCCCACCCACCTTGTATTTCGATATGAGTGAATCTACTTTGTCGAGGTGATTTCTTCCTTTTGATGGTCGTACTTCCACCATCATCAACTGGGCTATTTTTTCCTCCAACGTCAGTCTTGAAAGGGTTTCCGACACCCACGACTCTTTCCCTAGACCTATTAAAGTTCTATTCTCAAAAAATGAAACAACACAGAATAGTGTCAACAGTAATCCCCAGCGCATATAAAATAGTTAAAGGCAATTTTAATCCCAAAAGAATTTAGGGACCAATTTACTTATCAACGGAGGTTGATGAAGACTTAGTATTATGAATTAAAGTTTTTCTAATACTTTTTTTAGCTCCGCAAAATCAGGTTGATCACCAGCGCTTTCTAAAACTTCGGCATACGCAATGTTGCCTTCTGCATTAATCACAAATGCACTGCGTTTAGAAACCCCATGCATCCAACCGCCAAAAGTATCATAAATGGAATGGTACGATGTAGAAATTGTTTTGTTGAAATCGGAGACCAAAGTGAAATTTAAAGCTTGCTCCTCTTTGAATTTCTTTAGCGAAAACATTGAATCAACCGAAATGCCTATAACTTCCACATTCAATTGATTATACCATGTTAGTGTATCCCTTACTGAGCAAAGCTCTGCCGTACATACCCCGGTAAAAGCAAATGGGAAAAACAATAATACAACGGGTTTTCCGCTAAAATCAGAAAGATTGACTTCGTTTTTTTCAGTATCAAAGGATTTAAATGCGGGGGCCGATTGGCCGATTTGTAATGAACTCATTATTTAGTTTGGGGGATATGAAATGATACTGCAATTTTAGCTGAATTTTTTATTTAATAATAGGATAATTTTAAAGTATGTCTATCCGAATTGGATAAATTGGACATTCCAGCTGATGCATCCCTAACTTAATATGAAAGCCAGCAAATAAACCCTAACTTTGCCACTGACTTTTGAAACTTACCGATTTAAAAAAAGGGCAATCCGCCGAAATTATTTCCTTCGAAAAGGATTACCTAAAACTTAAGTTTTATGAA
>CANMPY010000092.1 GCA_947499775.1 Bacteroidota bacterium
CATTATCGTATTAGATTCCTCGTTACCTCGGAATGACAAGCTACAATTGGAATGACAAAATACGCTCGGAATGACAAAAGCTAAATGGAAGGACTCTTCGGCTTTGTCATGCTGAACGAAGGGAAGCATCTTTTCCTATGATAGTCATTATCGTATTAGATTCCTCGTTGCCTCGGAATGACAAAATACTAATGGAATGACAAGCTACAATTGGAATGACAAAAGACTAACGCAATGACAAAAGACCTACACTCGGAATGACAAAAGACTAACGGAATGACTAAAGACCTACACTCGGAATGACTAAGTACTAACGCAATGACAACCTACAATAGAAATTACCCCGCTGCCGTTTGCACTTCGCGGTTTATTTTATTTACCAGCCCTTGCAATACATTGCCCGGGCCTACTTCAGTAAAAAGAGCCGCGCCGTCTTCAATCATATGTAAAATGCTTTGAGTCCATTTTACAGGCGCGGTGAGCTGTTTTATTAAATTGCTTTGAATTAGAGAGGGATCTGTAACGGCGGTTGTTGTCACATTTTGGTATATAGGGCAACTAGGTGTATTAAACATAGTAGATTGAATAGCGACTTCCAATTCGGCTTGAGCAGGCTGCATTAATGGCGAATGAAAGGCTCCTCCAACGGGTAAAATTAAGGCACGTTTAGCACCGGCTGTTTTCAAATGCTCACACGCTAGTGTTACTCCCTCTATGCTGCCTGAAATAACAAGTTGCCCCGGGCAATTGTAATTGGCTGCCACCACAATTTCTTGGGTAATGGCTGCACAAATTTCTTCCACTTTATAATCTTCTAATCCTAGCACTGCTGCCATGGTAGATGGATTTAAATCACACGCTTTTTGCATGGCCAAGGCGCGTTTATAAACCAATTGTAACCCATCGGAAAACGTGAGCGCTCCATTGGCTACTAAGGCCGAAAATTCTCCTAAGGAATGTCCTGCAACCATATCCGGTTTAAAATTGTCAATACACAAGGCCTTTATAACGGAGTGAAGATAAACGGCCGGCTGAGTTATTCGGGTTTGCTTTAAGCCTTCTGCTGTTCCTTCAAACATTTCGTCGCTTATTCTGAAACCCAAAATTTCATTGGCTTGTTCAAATAGTGCTTTGGCTTTGGGATTGCTCTCATACAGGTCTTTGCCCATACCCACAAACTGGGCTCCTTGTCCCGGAAATATATATGCTTTCATTATTTAAACGATAAAAATTTGAACATCGACGCCATATTATCGGCAATAAGCTTGCTGTTGGCATTGGGTGAATGTATCAAGTCGATTTGCCTTATATCAATAAAATTTACTGAATTAAACAATTTAAAGAGGTTGGCTGAAAGCAACACGCTGTTATTTTGATTTAAATAATAGGGCTTATCAAATGTAAGTGTAACCGTACGCGCATTAGAATAGGGCTTTGTATAGCCGCCAATGTGGTAGAGTAATGCCGAATTTTTGGCTTGTGGCGACAAGGCTTCGTATTTAAAATTAATATACCCCTGCACCATTCCCCAATACATTGGTGCAATAAAGCTTGAGTTTAGCATACCTAATTTATTTGTTAGCGAATCGGCAATGCCAATAGTAAATTCGAGAGCCTTTACATAATAATTAACGCCTTCTTTGGGGCTTGTAAATTTAATAGCCTCAGGCAAAACCTTTTTCGATTCAAGGTCTATCATATAATACTGAAGGTTAGCTGGTATGCGTTGATCGTCGCTAGTAAGCAAACTTAAATTATTAATATGGTATGTAAGCGTAGTGGTTATTATTGTGTCGGTAATAAAATCATGATCCCAAAAATAGGCTTTGTTTAAGTGTAAGACACTGTCATTCCATACATGTTCTATGGTTAAGGAAACATTTTGTTTAAAGGGTTTGGGGTCATCATCAACACAGCCTATACCAAAAACTGAAAATAGGCAGCAAATGAAAATGTTTCGTTTTATGAAATTCATCGTATTTAAAGATGCAAAGTAACTTAATATAGACTTAATTAAAAATGGAGCAGAATTATTTTATTTACAAAACAGTATTGAAAATTCATGCAGCTCAATTTATTTTTACATTTAGCATACAAATAATTGCTATTTTAGCACCAATTTATGGAAGAGTATTTCGAGCTTATACCTAAACTATTTATCCCCGAAAATTTGATTAAAATTGGAGGTCTGGGTTTGCTATTATTTATTGTATTTGCCGAAACTGGGCTATTTGTTGGGTTTTTCTTACCTGGAGATTCATTATTATTTACAGCAGGTATATTATGCAGTACCCATGTTTTAGATGTAAATATTTTAACATTGATGGTGGGATTAAATTTAGCGGCAATATTTGGTAATATTACCGGATATTATTTTGGGTTAAGAGTTGGTCCTAAATTATTTACTCGAAAAAATTCCCTCCTATTTAAGAAAAAATACATTCAAATTACGCGTTCGTTTTATAATCGTCATGGCGGTAAAGCGTTAATTTTAGGTCGCTTTCTTCCAATAATAAGAACGTTTGCTCCTATCCTTAGCGGCGTAATAAAATTAGAAATAAAGGTATTTATTGCCTATACGATTGTTGGCTCCATTTTATGGACATCAACGATGACTATGAGTGCCTACTATTTAGCTAAAATAGTTCCTAATTTAAAGGATCATCTCAGTCTAGTTGTAATATTTTTAATCGTTATCACCGCTATTCCCGTAATTTCAACTTACCGGAAAGAGAAAAAATTAACTTCCAAAACTCCCGATTAATTCGAGAAAATTAGATTTTATATAATTTAGGCTGTTGCTTGCGCTTTGGGGGCAGCTGATAAAATTTCCTGGCTGCATCCATCCGCATATTGCTTAAAATTTGCATTAAACAATTCAGCTAAATGATTTGCTGTACCGTCATATTCAGTTTCATCAGCCCATGTGTTTCGAGGGTTTAATAATTCACTCGGAACATCAGGACAAGATTGTGGCATTGCTATTCCAAACACTGAATGGGTTATAAAATCAATATTATCAAATTTATGTTCCAATGCAGCTGTAATCATGGCTCTTGTATAAGCAAGTTTCATTCGCGAGCCAACTCCATATGCTCCTCCGCTCCATCCTGTATTTACTAACCATACTTTTATATTGGGGTTTGAAATTAATTTTCGCCCAAGCATTTCAGCATATTTAGCTGGATGTAGGGGTAAAAATGCTTTTCCAAAACATGCCGAAAATGTAGCTTGTGGTTCGGTAACTCCTGCTTCAGTTCCAGCTACTTTAGCCGTATAGCCAGAAATAAAATGGTACATGGCTTGATTAGGTGTTAGTTTTGAAATAGGTGGTAAAACCCCGAATGCATCTGCAGTTAAAAAGAAAATATTTTCAGGTATTTGCCCTACCGATGGGCAAGCAATATTATCAATAAAATCGATTGGATAGGCAACACGTGTATTTTCAGTAACCGATATATCGGTATAATCTACCTTATTGGTTCCTGGAAAAAATCTTACATTTTCTACTAAGGCCCCATTTTTAATTGCACTCCATATTTGCGGCTCCTTTTCTTGAGATAGATCAACACATTTAGCGTAGCATCCTCCTTCAAAATTAAATACTGAATGATTGGCCCAACCGTGTTCATCATCGCCGATTAGTTTTCTATTTGGATCAGCCGAAAGGGTTGTTTTGCCTGTACCAGAAAGTCCGAAGAAAATAGCAGTATCGTTTTGTACTCCAATATTAGCTGAACAATGCATGGATAAAACCTGCTTTTGGTGTGGCAGTACATAATTTAGTACTGTAAAAATTCCTTTTTTAATTTCGCCTGTATAGCCTGAACCTCCAATTAAAATAATTTTCTTGGTAAAATCTATCATGGTAAAATTATGTTTCCTAGTGCCGTCTAATAAAGGATTGGCGAGAAAGGAAGGCGCAGCTATAATTAACCATTCAGGACTTTGAGAATCAAGTTCATCGCGTGTTGGTCTTAAGAATAAATTATTGGCAAAAATATTTTGATAGGCTGTTTCGGTTACTACTTCAATGTTTAACCTATATTCGGCATCAGCACACGCATAGCTTTGACGTATGAAAACTTCACGATTTTGCAAATGAGCTAATACCTTTGATAATAAGGCATCAAATTGTTCGGTTTCAATTTTATTATTGACATCGCCCCACCATACTACATCTTTGGTTTCAGCGTCAACAACTACAAATTTATCTTTAGGGCTTCTACCGGTAAACTCTCCTGTATCGGCTGCGAATGCTCCATTATCAGTAATCTGACCTTCATTATTTAGTAATGCTTTTTCTATTAATTGTTCAACAGTTAATTGAATATGAGCCGCCCCTGCTTTCGATATTATTTGTTCTACTAATACGTGATGTTTCATGCAAACTTGTTTGGTATAAGGACTGCAAAAGTAATAAAATACATTAAGAAGTCTATAAATTGAATAGCAGGTTTGACGATTTAGATAGGCATAGGACTGCTTTTTAGGTTAAAAAACAGTTAATTTATAAAAAATCTAAATTATAAAACTTACCCTTTTTTTGCCCTATACCCCTTTGATAATAGAAAGTCGACTATTTTTTGGCAAAGGTCGCCTTGTATAACAATTTCACCATTTTTTACAGCTCCTCCTGTTCCACATTGTTTTTTAATCAGCTGAGCTAAATGTTCTAATTCATCATCGCTGCCAATAAACCGTTGAATAACGGATGCTTTTTTGCCACCACGGCCTTGCGTTGATAGCCTAACCAATAAATTTTGCTTTGAAGGTATAGGCGTTATGGACTCAAAACGTTCACTGTTTTCGGTTTCGTAGTCTGGATTTGTACTGTATACAATTCCCACTGATTTTCGGTTCTTGTTCGACATTTAACTTTAATGCAAATAATATTTAAATTCTATTGTTTTCAAACAAATAATTTGTAGTTTTGCGACCTTTAAAAATAAGGCTAATGGATTTAATTAAACTCGTAGAAGCGCAATACAAAAAAACAAATGTTCCAGATTTTTCAGCTGGCGATACAGTAAGTGTGTATTATAAAATTAAGGAGGGCGCTAAAGAACGTATTCAGCAATTTCAAGGTGTAGTAATACAGCGAAGAAACAGTGGTACTGCCGAAACCTTTACCGTTCGAAAAATTTCAGGTGGTATTGGTGTTGAGCGTATTTTCCCTTTAAATAGCCCAAATATTGATAAAATTGATGTGTTGCGAAGAGGTAAAGTTAGACGAGCTCGCTTGTTTTATCTACGAACCAAAATCGGTAAAAAAGCACGTATCAAAGAAAGAAGAATCTAATTTTCTTATAAAATACCTAAAACCCATTACCAAAAGTAATGGGTTTTTTTATGCATTTTTAATTTGCATGTGCAGCAAACAGCTATCAATAGATTAATTGGATATTAAAAAATAAAGGAAATAAGGGCTTAATCTGATCTTTTAATAAGCAGTTAGTATAGCCTTGAATTATTCATAATTTCATTAATCAACACCGTAGCGGTATCGGTTTCATTGCGTATTTGAATAAAATTGCCTGATCCATTTTCGGATAAGCGTTTCATAAAATCTATAGCCTCCTTATTTTTTCCTAAGCCAATCACAGAGGTATTGATTTTCTCAGTTTCCGCATTCCATTTGGCTAGTTTATAAATATCAGTGGCCGAAAAGTCTGTTGAATTAAATAGCCCATCGGAAACTAAAATTATTTGATTGTTTCCACCATTAATGAAATTCTTTTTGGCGTTGGCGTAAGCTATATTTAAACCCTTTGTGCCATGCGATAACCCTTTAGCTCCTAATTGATCAATAACACTGTTAATTACCACCTTATTATCGCCAGGTTCACCTTGTAATAAAACCGTTACGGTGCTCGCGTAGATAATTACGGTTACTAAATCCTCTTGACGCAGAATATTGATCATATCTTTAACAGATTTTTTCAGGTAAGGTAATTTCTCGGGCCTGTCCATGCTACTCGATACATCTATAAGGAATACAATGTTATTGTTGGCATATTTATTTTTATTTAAAATACCATTAGATTCAAAATCAGGTAGATTTATATAAGATTGAGACGTGTTAAATAGCACTGTATCAACTGTTGATTCTTCTACAACAACCACATCTTTTTCTATAATTTGTTTGTCTTTATAAAGATCATTAAATTTTTGACGTAGTTTTTCTATTTCCTCATCAACTTCTTCTGTTATTTTGGTTTCAATAATTGTATCGCTGGCTACAGTGTTTGTTATTATTAAGCCATCTTTATAATCAACAGTTTGTATTAATTTTATTACGAATTTTTTTGAATTACGGCTAACAACAATTTGCTGATTTTTGTATTCATAGCCTGCAAGTCGTACAGAAACATCATAGACATTGGGAGTTAAATTATTAAATCTTATCCTATCCTTTACTGATTTTTCAATTACCTGATAGCTGAAATTATTTTTCAATACCATTTCAAACCCATCTAAGGCTTTACCTGACATAGAATCTTGAACACAAACCAGTATACTAGTTTCATCCTTATTTAAAACTTTAGTATTAACAAGTGAAGGGCAATTTAGCATGGCATCTTGATGAAAGCCTATAATTTTACCTTTGATAGTTAGGTCTATAGGGGTATTGGAGGTGCTTATATATACAGGGAAATTTTTTTTGAAAATTCCTTTATTTTGAGTGAAATAGATTAATTTAATTTGTCCGCTGCTCCCTGCCTCTATT
The DNA here is from genome assembly GCA_947499775.1 of Bacteroidota bacterium. Lineage (GTDB taxonomy): Bacteria > Bacteroidota > Bacteroidia > NS11-12g > UBA9320 > JABWCE01. Next base: position 6,731 of record CANMPY010000092.1, read on the forward strand.
TTTCCTTTTGGCAATACTATTAATACCTCTTCATTATACCGAATGGGCAGAAATATGAACGGGCTGTTACCTGTATTTAAGATTGTGAAAAAGGCCGTATCATTTTTCCATAAATCTACTGTTTTGAAATCGAAAACCTCAGGAGCAATACTATAGGATTGCCCTTTTCCAAGAATGGAAAAACACGTTACTGCAAGTACTATAAACAACCGATTAATCATGCTAAAACTTTTAATTAAACGCAAATAACAGCATAAAAAGTATGCTCATTTGGGTTGATAAATATTAATTTATTTTAGAACCTAATTTAATCAAACAAGGTCAATTGCCGTAAATTAAACGCCTATAGCACTTATATCGCTCTATAAACTTAATTCGGCAAAGCAACACACTAGGCTAAATCCATAGTAGCGGAAGACTGTGTTTTTTTAAGCATATCTTGATAGGACATTTCAACACTAGCCAGAGTTCTTATGATA
>CANMPY010000093.1 GCA_947499775.1 Bacteroidota bacterium
GGTATGGCAAAAAAGCGAGTATTAATAACAGGAGCCGCGGGTTTTTTAGGCTCACATTTATGCGACCGATTCATTAAGGAAGGGTACTTTGTAATGGGTATGGATAATCTGATTACAGGTGATCTGCGCAATATTGAACATTTATTTGGAAATAAAGATTTTGTCTTTTATAACCACGATGTGTCGAAATTTGTACATGTTCCTGGAGATTTAGATTACATTTTGCATTTTGCCTCGCCCGCTAGCCCAATCGATTATTTACGTATTCCCATTCAAACCCTAAAAGTTGGATCGCTTGGAATCCATCATTTATTAGGCCTTGCCAAATCTAAAAAAGCGAGGATACTTATTGCAAGCACCAGTGAAGTATATGGCGACCCATTGGTTCACCCTCAAGACGAGGATTACTGGGGTAATGTAAATCCTGTAGGGCCAAGAGGCGTGTATGACGAAGCTAAACGGTTTCAGGAAGCAATGACGATGGCCTACCACACTTACCATGGCTTAGAAACGCGCATAGTGCGAATATTTAATACCTATGGCCCTCGGATGCGACTTAACGATGGACGCGTATTGCCAGCCTTTATAGGGCAGGCTCTTAGAGGTGAAGATTTAACTGCCTTTGGCGATGGAAGTCAGACCCGCTCTTTTTGTTATGTTGATGATTTAGTAGAAGGAATTTACCGCCTTTTGTTAAGCGATTATGCACAACCCGTCAATATTGGAAATCCAAATGAAATTACCATTAATGAATTTGCTCAAGAAATATTAAAGTTAACTGGAGCCAATCAAAACATAATTTACAAGCCACTTCCTACCGACGATCCAAAACAACGAAAACCAGATATTACAAGAGCCCGGGCTATCTTAAATTGGGAACCCAAGGTAAGTCGAGAAGAGGGTTTGAAATTAACCTTCGATTATTTTAAAACTTTACCGGCCGACCGATGGAATGAAGAGCCATACGGTAGAGAATTTAAAACTTAACCATTACTTTCTTTAATTTATCGTGAATAATTTGGCGCTTCCTGAGTGATAGTTACATCATGAGGGTGACTTTCGCGAATGCCCGAAGATGTGATTTTAGTAAACATGGCCGTTTGTAATTCTTCAATCGTTTTTGCACCGCAATATCCCATCCCAGCTCTTAGTCCACCTATGTATTGGTACATTACTTCAGCCAATTGCCCTTTGAAAGGAACCATACCAACAATACCTTCAGGAACTAATTTGGCAATTTCCTCTTCTGCATCCTGAAAATAGCGATCCTTTGACCCATCTTTCATGGCATCTATTGATCCCATACCTCGGTATGATTTAACCTTTCGGCCTTCATATATTATGGTTTCACCCGGCGACTCATCTGTACCTGCAAATAAGGATCCTGCCATAATACTATCTGCACCTGCAACAATGGCTTTTACAATATCGCCACTATAACGAATTCCACCATCGCTGATTACAGGAACGCCGCTGCCTTTTATGGCCGAAGCACAATCAATAATAGCCGAGAGCTGCGGAACCCCAATACCTGCTATAACACGTGTGGTACATATTGACCCTGGACCTACTCCTACCTTTACGGCATCTGCCCCTGCCTTTACTAAGGCTTTTGCGGCATCGCCAGTTGCTATGTTTCCAACTACTATTTGCAAATCAGGATACGTTTTCTTAATTTTTATAAGTTCGTTTATAACGCCTTTGCTATGTCCATGCGCTGTATCCAATGTGATAACATCAATATCTTGTTTAACCAATGCCTCTACGCGTTCTAAAGTATCAGAAGTAATGCCTACTGCCGCCCCAACCATTAGCCTTCCAAACTTATCTTTACAGGCAAAAGGATAATTCTTGACATTCTGAATATCGCGATACGTAATTAATCCTTTCAAAAAACCATTCGAATCTATTACAGGTAGTTTTTCGATACGGTGTTTTTGCAATATTTCCATTGCCTTATTCAAATCTGTACCTACCGCTGCTGTAATTAAATTGTGTCTGGTCATTACATCGCCTACCGATAGATTTAAATCGAGTTGAAAGCGCAGATCTCTATTGGTTAAAATCCCTACCAGTTTACCGTCATTATCGATAATTGGAATTCCTCCAATTTTATAATCTCTCATGGCGTCCATTGCTTCGCTTAGCTTAGCAGTAACCAATAAGGTAACTGGATCCTTAATCATTCCACTCTCCGATCGTTTTACTTTTTTAACTTCGGCAGCTTGGCGCTCAATGCTCATGTTTTTATGAATAAATCCAAGTCCTCCTGCCCTAGCCATACTAATTGCCATTTTCGATTCAGTAACCGTATCCATAGCGGCACTAGTAATGGGCACATTAATTACAAGATTACGCGTAAGCTTGGTTCGCGTAATGACATCGCGAGGTAAGACATCAGAATAACGTGGCAACACAAGAACATCGTCGAATGCTAGGCCTTCATAAAGAATTTTTTGGGTGTGTGAATTAGACATTGCAAATAATATTAGTAGAGGTAATTATTTGCGGTGCAAAGCTAAACTATAATTGGTAAAAAAAATATTAATTTATATAACCCCCTCCATTTTAGCGAAAAAAAACAAAATAAGATTATTGAAATTTTATCAATTTTCACTAAAAAAAGCTCCTTTTTATTAAATTTATGTCGATTTTATCTTAGATTTCTTAATATTTAACCTAATTTCGCCACATTATTTAAATTTAAATATTATGGATTTAAAAGACATTCAAGCACTTATTAAGTTTATTTCTACCTCAGGTGTTGACGAAGTTAGCATTGAGCGAAAAGAATTTAAGCTTAACATAAAGAAAAATGCGCGGGCTACGGAGGTAGTAATGACCGCTCAACCTCAAATTTACCATCAACTCCCTGCTCAAAACGCACCACAGACAGAGTCAGTTGCGCCGGTTGAAACAAATCAAATTGCGGTATCGCCTGTGGCTGCTACAAATCTTATAGAAGTTAAATCGCCAATGATAGGAACTTTTTACAGAAGTGCAGGACCCGATAAGCCTCAATTTATTAATATAGGTGACGAAATAAATTTAGGCGATACACTGTGCATTATCGAGGCCATGAAATTATTCAATGAAATAGAGAGCGAAGTAAAGGGTAAAATTGTAAAAGTTTTAGTTGACGATGCCTCTCCAGTTGAGTACGATCAACCTTTATTTTTGATTGATCCTAGCTAAGCTACCTTGTGTGCGTATAAGCAAGTTTGTGCAAATTAGGATTTCCACATCATCCAAATTTTTAAATTAAGCGAATGTTTAAGAAAATATTAATAGCAAACCGTGGCGAAATTGCATTGCGTGTTATCCGCACATGCAAAGAAATGGGTATAAAAACAGTGGCTGTATATTCCACTGCCGATAAGGAAAGCCTACATGTTCGCTTTGCAGACGAAGCCGTTTGCATTGGCCCACCATCAAGTACATTAAGCTACCTAAGCATGCCAAATATATTAGCGGCTGCCGAAATAACCAATGCCGATGCTATTCATCCAGGATATGGGTTTCTAAGCGAAAACGCAAAGTTTTCAGAACTTTGCCGCCAGCATAATATTAAATTTATTGGTGCCTCACCCGAAATGATTAATTCGATGGGTGATAAAAGCAATGCCAAAGATACGATGAAAAAAGCAGGCGTTCCTATTGTACCAGGAAGTGACGGCCTACTCACAGATGCGAAGGAAGGCGTTAAAATTGCAAAAAAAATAGGCTACCCTGTAATTTTAAAAGCCACTGCTGGAGGTGGAGGACGAGGTATGCGCATAGTATGGAACGACGAAGAATTAGAGCCAGCCTTTAACTCGGCACAAACAGAAGCTAAGGCAGCCTTTGGCAATGATGGGATGTATTTGGAAAAATACATTGAAGAACCAAGACACATAGAAATACAAATTGCAGGCGACCAATATGGCAAAGTATGCCATTTGAGCGAACGTGATTGCAGCATACAGCGACGCCATCAAAAACTTATAGAGGAATGCCCTTCTCCTTTTATGACCGATGATTTGCGCGAACGAATGGGAGATGCAGCGGTTAAAGCTGCGGCCTCCATAAATTATGAAGGAGTGGGTACCATTGAATTTTTAGTTGATAAACACCGCAACTTTTACTTCATGGAAATGAATACGCGTATTCAAGTTGAGCATTGCGTAACCGAAGAAGTGATTAATTATGATTTAATAAAAGAACAGATTTTAATATCAGCTGGCGTTCCCATTTCAGGTAAAAATCACTACCCGAAAATGCATTGCATCGAATGCCGTATTAATGCCGAAGACCCCTATAAAAACTTTGCACCATCACCTGGTAAAATAACATCCTTACACAAGCCAGGCGGACATGGCGTAAGAGTTGATACCCATATTTATGCTGGGTATACTATTCCACCTTATTACGATAGTATGATTGCTAAACTTATTGTTGTGGCCCAAACCCGTGAGGAATGTATAGTAAAAATGCGCCGCGCCTTAGATGAATTTATCATTGAGGGCATAAAAACTACTATCCCGCTGCAAATGCAACTTATGCAAAACGAAGACTTTATAAATGGTAATTTTACGACCAAATTTATGGAAACCTTCGAATTTAAATAATTGATACTTACGCTCAATCTATACATTGAGCCATGGTATTATAAGTTTTTCAATGTTGGACGGATTGTTTATTTTTGTTCTGACTTAGCGCAATGGAAATTTGGCATACAAAATCTTAAACTTGTAGCCGTTTTCTTTAGCCTACCGATTCGATTTATATTACATTAGTAAGATTGAGCAACCAGATTTGCTCTCCCTATTTTCTAAACCTAAACTTTCGACACCTTTAATAAGGCTGCATATTTTATTTACTTACTATGAATATAGCAATCTTTTCGACTGATGATGCCGTTAGCAATAAACTTAAAAGAATTTTAAAATCGCTTAATGACCGATTAATCGTTGACATTTTTGGCGAATGGCCTTTGGATAAAATTATATTATCTCAAAAAAAATATTCCATTGTTTTTGTAGATCTAACCTTGCCCCAAAGAGAAGAATTGGATTTAAATGCGCATTTGTATGATGTCGTATTTATTACCGATTCATCCGAATACGCCCCAAAGGGCGATTATACCGTAAAATTCGATTATCTTATTAAACCAATAACTAAAATACATGTCCTTCAAGTTTTAGAAAAACTAAACGGTTTTCAACTTCATTATCTTGCCTATAAAAATGGTGCAAAATCTATTGATTTCAATTCAAATCATCCTGCATTAATACTTTCGTCCAATGACGGTTTTGAGCGAATAAACGTAGAGCAGATTATTAAAATTGAAGCCAGTAAAAGTTATTCCATATTTTATATGTTGGATTCTCAAAAAAGGGTGTCCACCAAAAATTTAGGATATTTTGAACGATTGCTTCCATTGGCAACGTTCATCAGAGTACATCACCACTGCATAATCAACTCTAGCCATATCAAATCCTATCATTCATCTGGTATTGTTGAACTACGCTCATCCATCTTTCAAGCCGTTTCAAAACGAAAACGACATGAATTTTTAACTAAATTCAAGCAAGTAAACCCTTATTGTGTAAATAAAAACGGAGAGGTTAAATCGTAAAAGAAACTATTACTCCCACTTATTGTTTTTAAGTGACCAGTTATTGTTTAGAAATTGCAAATTAGAATTTACACATGTTATTTCGTTCTACAATTATACTTTTAAATCTTTGAATAACTTAACCTTATAAATAAAGTGTAATTAGCCTTATGAATTGTTCTTTAAAATTGAGCCCCTTCTGAAATTTATTTGCTGTGTAAAGTAGGTAGGGGTTTCAGTTTTTTAGGATTAAATTTAAATAATTAATAAAATTCAATCATCATTAATATCTAAGTTTTTGTACAATTGATGCTTTCATAACTGTCTTAAAATTTTCCATTAAGATACCAAGCCTAAAATCCTTAAATTAATCACTTTTCTTATCTATTAAATTCTTGCCAAGATTTTTGGCAAGTTCCAAAATTATTTTGCTGATCTGTTTGTTGGCTTTAATTAGGCTTGTACTTATAGTGTAAAAATAAAAAAAATAGGTTTTTAACGGCAAATATGGTGTAAAAAATGTCTCTACATTTATGATTAGATTATTGCCTCATTCGTGATATTTTTGCATACGTAAAAAAAGTATGGCAAAAAAGAATATTACCGCTAAGCCAGGGCCAACAAACAGAGCAAGTTTGTTTGAAAAAGCAGAACAATCGATAGGAAAAAATTTAGGGGTATGGCAAATCGTTCTTACTGCCATTTCCTTTATTTTTTGTTTTTTAATGTTTGATGCTAAGATATCTATTGGGCATGATGATTCTCTTTATATCATGGCTGGAAATAAATATGCGAATGATTTTTTCGGGTATTGGTATTCGGATAATGCACCACTTTATGTCATGTTTTTAGCTTTACCGCTTTCCATTTTTGGGCTAAATTTAATGCTACTTAAATTATTATCGGTTCTATTTTTCGTATCAAGCGTAATGATATTATTCTCGGCGTTTAAAAACAGAATCCCAAACCTAATATTAATTGCATCTATTTTTATTTATACTACAAATTTTTTCGCTTTATCGTATGCAAGTCTTACGTATACCGAGGCTTTTTTTCTATTCATTCAAAGCATTTTCTTTTGGTTTCTTTTTAAACATATCGACACGCTACAAAACACCGATTCTACGTTTAAGCAGCTATGGGCTAATAAATTAAATTGGATCATATTAGGGTGCACTATGTTTCTGCTTTATTTTACCAAAACGGTAGGAATAGGAACATTTTTGGCTGTAACCGTTTACTTTATTTTCAGAAAGGAATGGAAAAATTCAATAATGACCATATTTTCTTTTGGTGGTATTTACGTATTAATTGAAGGCGCTAAAAAACTACTTTGGGGAAGCAAAATAACCAACTTTGCACAGTCTAATATTTTGTTTCTTAAGGATGCCTATGATCCAAGTAAAGGGCAAGAAGATTTAGCTGGATTTATCGACAGATTCTTTGGCAATGTTGTGATTTACCTCTCCGGGCGGTTTTGGGAAATTCTGGGTTTTAAAACTGAAAATGGCGAATTTTCGGCACCATTAGGATTTTTTACAGTAATATTATTATGTATAGGGCTCATTGCGGCGTTACGAAGTAAACATAAAT
>CANMPY010000094.1 GCA_947499775.1 Bacteroidota bacterium
ATTAAATCACGCTATAGATTACAGTTCGTTAATAAAAATTTATTTTAATAATTCTGTAAGGTATAAATTCAAGTGATAACTAAACTATTCTGGGTTAACTTTGAAAAAAAATAGTGGATGAAAACTCTATTCAACAAAGGAGAGTCTAAAGCCTTTACACGCTTGGTTTCAGAGTCGGATACAGCCTCATTCGATTCGGGCGAAGTGCATCATGTTCTGTCTACATTTGCCTTAGGACGCGATGCCGAATGGGTGTGCAGATTATTTGTGATCGATATGATAGAGGAGCAAGAAGAGGGGATTGGAACTTCTTTGAATATTAAACACATTAGCCCAGCTTTTGTTGGCGAAACCATTACCTATTTGGCAAAATTTGTTCACCATCAGGGCAATACCGTGATGTGTAGTTTTTGTGCTAAAGTAGGCACAAGAGTTGTGGCCAATGGGTACACTGAACAAAAAATAGTGAACAAAGAAAAAATTAATCAATTATTTAAGCATTATAGTGGCGAAGGAATCTAAACTTAAATCAGTTTCTATAAAAAATAAAAAGGCTGGATTTGAATACCATCTTGAATCTAAATTTACAGCTGGACTTATTCTGCGGGGAACCGAAGTTAAATCTATACGGCTAGGGCATGCCAATATTAGCGATGCCTATTGTATAGTGAATGATGGAAGTGTCGTTATCAAAAATATGCATATTTCTGAATTTATGAATGCCGGACAGGCTCAGCATAACCCATTGAACGACAGAACACTTCTATTAAGTAAACAAGAAATTAAAAAAATTACGGATAAACTTAAAGATAAAGGCTATACCTTAATTCCGGTTGAATTATTTTTTTCGGAAAGTGGATTTGCAAAAATTCAGATTGCACTGGCCAAAGGCAAAAAAAGTTTTGATAAGCGCGAAGCATTGAAAACGAAAGACATAAAACGTGAGATGGAGCGCTTTGAATAAAATTTGAAGCGTAGTCGGTGAATTTATTAGCCCTAGCTTTTGACTTTTAAAAGGTGATAATACTTACCTTTTTATTCCAAACCTTATTTCCACTCTTCACCTTTATCATATAAATTCCGGATTCCACATTTAAATTCACACGGATTATATTTTTCAGCATTTCCGCCTCTTTTATTTTTTTACCTACCAAATCAAAAACTTCGATCAAAGTACCCTCTTCCAGATTTATAACTTCTATGGTAAAACTTCCGGCATTTGGATTAGGATAAATTTTGAATTCCGATGAATTATTAGTTTTTGAAACTCCGATTGTAGCTGTTTTGCATGTTTTACTTGTGCAACCTTGCAAATCGGTTACAGCCAAACAAATTTTACTTTGGTCTTTTGAAGATGCAATATGCGTGTGAGTTGCAATCGTTTTTGTAATGCTGTCGGTGGTTCCAAATATCCATGTATAAGTTGTTAATCCTTCTTTTTTAGCGTTTAAATCAAAAGTGTTTCCGGTTTGGATATAGGTAAAATCAGAGCTTGGGTTTTCATAAACCGTTACTGGTATTATGATTGAATCAGCACATCCATTTAATACCAAGGCCAGCAAACTAACATTAAACGTTGTGGAAGTTGAAATTTGGTATTTGTGTTTTGCATATTTCATATTGCTAATTGCTCCGTCTCCAAACCTCCAGGTATATCCGGTGGCATTTTGCGAAGTATTCTCGAAAATTACACTATCGCCATCACAAACATTCTCGGCTTTAAAGGCGGCTTTAGATTTGGGTTGAATAACAATTTGCTTTCTAAGCGTATCGGTGCATCCGTTGCTTGAGACTAAGGTTAAGGTTGAGGTTAAAGGTTGAGGGAAAGGTTAAAGGATAAAGTGGAAAGGTTAAAGGTTGAGGTTGAGGTTGAGGTTGAGGGAAAGGATAAAGTGGAAAGAGTAAAGGTTCTTTATTTTCCTATTCAAAGTAACCTTTGATGAGCCACACATAAAAATAAAGTATTACGCCATTCTTCTGTGCTAGTCGCGCTGTATTACAAAAATTTACTGATGTAAAATCAAAAATTAATGAGTCGAGTCCAAAGTAGGCGCTTCGTTGTTCAACATTGTTTTAAACTCTTTCATTAATTTAATTCCTTTGGGTACATAATGAAGGTTATGAGTTCGAGGACGACCGAATTTTGGATACGGTTTTCCGGTATTATGTAAATGAAAAGCATCCTTATAGCGTTTTTTACTTAGATATTTGCCATAGGCCTTATCAATCCATTGTGTACCATAATAGATGGCTTTAGAGCCTCTTAATTCTTTGAGTTTAATATCGAGGTAAAAACATTGATAACCCATCAGTTGAAATGGCCCCCACGATGACGCCAAATTTTTGAGTGCATCGTCGCTGCTTCCTTCAATATCGTGCGTGGTAATACTTTCAAAATTTGGAATTACTCCAGATCTTACATCCTGTAACTTAAGAAATACATGTGATTCAAAACGACTTGGTATTTCTTTAACTCCACTGCATTCTAGTGCTATCAGGGCTAATAAATATTCGGGAGCAATCTCAGTTTCGCTACTAACCTTTAGTACTTCATCCTTGTAATTAATCCACGTGCGTTCTACCGCTGTTAAATTGGTTTGACTGCTATTATATAGGAATTTATTATATAGTTTTTGGGCCAATATAATGGCCAACACCAATACGAAAAACGCTATAACCCATGGCCAGCGTTTATGTTTTTTGCGTCGTATCAATTAGTCTAAAAGGCGTCTAAGAATTTTACCTACGTTTGATTTAGGAAGCTCGTCTCTAAAATGTATATGCTTTGGAATTTTATAGGCAACCAACTTGTCTTTACAAAATTCTCTTAAAATTTCGACGGTTATATCTGGGTCCTTTTTTACAACATAGGCACTGATGGCTTCATTGGTTTTGGCATCAGCAACGCCCTTTACTCCAACTTCGAATACACCGGGGTGCTCGCCCAAAACTTTCTCTACTTCATTTGGAAAAACATTAAATCCCGAAACAATAATCATTTCTTTTTTTCGATCAATGATTTTAGTAAATCCGGTTTCATCCATTATTCCAATATCGCCTGTTAAAAAAAAGTCGCCGTTAAATACTTTTGCTGTTTCATCAGGCCTTTGCCAATATCCTGGCATTACTTGAGGTCCTTTAATACCAATTTCACCACGCTCGCCAAGAGCAACTTCATTTCCATCATCATCAAATAATTTGAATATGGTTGATGGCAATGGGAGCCCAATAGTACCGATTCTGTGGTTGCCGTCAATTGGGTTTACACTAGCTCCGGGCGATGTTTCTGATAAGCCATATGCTTCTAAAATTGGATTTCCAGTAACGGCTTCCCAACGGTTAGCAACAGTGTCTTGAAGCGCCATTCCGCCCGCTAACGATAATTTTAATCCGCTAAAATCTATTGTTTTAAAATCAGATTGATTGAGCAATCCATTAAATAATGTATTAACACCAGAGAAAAATGAAAACTTTTCTTTTTTCAATTCTTTAATGAAGCCTTTCATATCTCTTGGATTAGTAATTAATTTATTTTTAGCTCCTAAATGAATGCTTAATATACAATTAGCCGTTAACGAAAAAATGTGATACATAGGCAAAGCCGTTATAAATATTTCTTTGCCGTTATCGAACAATGTTCCTACCCATGCATCAACCTGAGCCATATTGGCGCATATATTACCATGGGTTAGTGTTACACCCTTAGGAACCCCAGTTGTGCCACCTGTATATTGCAAAAATGCAACATCTTTTAAATTAGGAGTAATGTTGCTCGGTTTATGATTTGTGTGTATTGTAGAATTAAATGGAATGGATTGTGTAAAGGAGTAGGGGGGGACCATTTTCTTTACTTTTCGAATAACAAAATTGGTAATAGCCCCTTTAATTGTTCCTAGCATATCGCCTATAGTGGCAATTATTACATGCTTGATGGGAGTTTGATCTAAAATTCTTTGCAAATTTCCTGCAAAATTTTCGAGTATAATTACTGCTTTAACATCCAAATCCGTAAACTGATGTTTCATTTCTCCTTCGGTATAAAGCGGATTGACATTTACCACAATGAGCCCTGCTTTTAATATACCAAAAACAGCTACTGGAAACTGAAGAATGTTAGGGAGCTGAATGGCAACTCTATCGCCTGGTTTTAGTTCGGTTTTATTCTGCAACCACCATGCAAAAGAATCGGAATAAGCACCTAATTCTTTATACGTAATGCATTTTCCCATGTTCTCAACAGCAGGCAAATCGCTATATGCCTCAACTGCTTTATCTAAAATATCAACAATAGATGAATATTTCGCTTCATCAATTGTGTGTGGGACAAAGCTCGGGTAGCTTTTTAGCCATGGGTATTCATCTTTCATATGTATTTTTTAATTAAAAATAAATTAGACTTTCCAAACCAAATCTTTTTTTAGCACAATCACAAATTTATTGTTCAATACATGTAAACTTGTAGGATATGAATTTTAAACTATTGCTAGTTTTGGTGGTTGCAACTAATTGTTTGTTACAATGCTCCAATAAGCAAAAATCGGATACATCAAATATTTCGGAACCCATTACAGAAACTGAAACCAAAACCTATTTAAGTGATTCGAGTATAACAAATAAAAGTAATGTCGTAAATCAGAATGATCGTATTATGAATGAGGTTGTTGTATTGTCAAATGATTTTTATGCCGATTTAAAAAATCAAGATTACAACGGCGCTAATGAAAATTTACACCCCGAAGCTATAAAAATTACCCCCCCAATTGAATGGACTAAGATTTATAAAAATGCAGAGGTTAAAAAAGGAAAATTAGGCTACGTAACCATGTACGATCACGCAGTAAAAACTAAATTAAATTCGGTAAATGGAATGGGTGATTATGCCGAATTGATATTTGATGCTCAATACAAAGATGGAAATATGCGCGAAAAACTAACATACTTTCGCAAAGATTCATCCGAACCATTTAAAATGTTGGCCTATGAATACAATGAAATAGTAGATAAAATTTTTATCAGCGATATCTTTAGATAATTTGAGTATTTGAAAACGGAACTAAAAATAGTTTCATTATCAATCCATCGGAAATTGGTTTGATTTACAGTTTTTGAAACTCAAATTTTGGATACCCTTTTACCCCTAATTCATTATAAAAGTCAAGAAAATGGATTTTATAATAAAAGCCATTATTTATACTTAGGAGGTAATTGAATTTACTAATTACTATGTAGGAGTTGGTATTAAAGTCATACGATTTCCATTCATGTCCGATTCCATCCCGTTGATTAAGAAACGTATAATTTGGTAGTTTTGAATTGGTTATTTCGAGGTAAGGGGTTATAAAATCGTGTGCAACTTTTATACGATCATGATTTATTAAAACACCCATAACCTGATAATTTTGCGAAATCTTAAAATCGCTAGAATACACTAATTTTACATATTGGGTAAACCAAAGGTCCCACGTATCTTTATTGGGTTCAATGTCGGCCGCTTTATTTTTTAAGATGGAATAATAATTAAAGTTTAGATTTTTATCTTTTGCAATGATAAAACTTTGGGTAGTAGTTTCATTTAATTTACACCACACTAGCTTTAAACTCTTATCAGTTTGAAGCTCTGGCATGCATTTTATAAATCCAAGTGGCAAGCCTATTTCATCTGTGCCTAAGTTTACTATAAATATTTCAGAAGGGTTTAGCCACCATTTTCCAAAAGCTAAACTGTCTAAATTAAGATTTGGTTGTCCCCATAAAAATTTCATTCCAACAGTATCCGTAACCTCCGTAAAGTTAGTTTTTCCGGTTGCTGCAGCATACACACCTCTACCGTTATTCAACACTATTATATGCTGATCGGTTTTGCAATCAAAGGCTATATCCCAATCCGATTTTGATACTGTTTTAATTATTTTGTTAGAATCTAAATTAAAAAAAACATGCGTTTGGTATGTATTTCCCATACCCACCGTATTGGTTATAATGCTTCCACGATCAAAAGGTAATATTGGGGTTTCTGGTCGTTGGCACCCCAGCAAAACCATATTCAATAAAAGTATATATCCGAGTTGTTTCATTATTTTCTTACAAAGTTATAATCTATTTTCAAAAAATAGAGTCGTCCCATACCTATTTGCAACGCATTTTCTGAATTAGTATGGGCACCAGCTATTGTTCCATTTGCTGTAAGAGATGTAAGGTTTAAGATGTTTTTTATTCCGGTGCCAAAACTCCATTTTTCGTTAAAAAAGGATTTGGTAAATGTTAAGTCTACCCATGTATAACTAGGGATAGAGGATTGAGTTAGGCTGCCCAATTCGTCACTTACAAAGTTGAAAGTCTTGCCGTTAAGTTTAAGGAACAGGGAAGTATTTATTCCTGATTTCGTATGTTTAAAGGAAGTGTTGCCAGTTATTTCAAAGCTGCTAAATGGATTGGAAAAATCATTTATTTTGCTAGAAGATAGAGTATTTGATAAACCTAAATTTCCTGAAAACGATTTGTATTTATATTGACATCCAATTGTTGATGTAATGGCTTTAAAATTTTCTAAGTTGCTATAAGTGTATCTTGAATCTTTGATATTGGCTAAAACAATACGGTTACCAATTGTATTATATAAGAAGGTTAAATCAGGCTGAATCCAGTTGGTTTTTAATCGTACTTTTTTTGTAGCTGAGATCTGAAAATTATGCGATTGTTCAGGTTTTAGATTAGGGTTTCCTGTAATGTTATGGTTTACATCCACAAAAAATAAATATAATTCTTTTAAATCTGGTGCACGGAATCCCCTGGCATATGAACCCCTTAGCATTACATTAGTGCGTGAAGTATATTTTATATTTAAACTGGGTAATGGAATAGTATTATAGCCCGTATTGTAAGCAACCCTAATTGCTGGTTTAATTTGCCATTTGCCATTTGGTGCAATTTCCATGCTCAAAAATGAAGCGAAATCATTAATGTTTACTGACTGATTAATAAGTTTTTGGCCTTTAGCCGTTTCTAAATTTATATCATATCCAATTTGATAATTAAGTAAGGCATTGAGTAATGATTTTGTATAGGTTCCTCTCAATACAAGTGCCGT
>CANMPY010000095.1 GCA_947499775.1 Bacteroidota bacterium
TCTGTCCATTCGGGGGTTTCTAAATCACGAATTCCAATGTAGACTACATCTTCAGGGCAAATCTTAGGGTGTATATGCCTATCGCCAGCGTGGGTTAATTTTTTCCAAAAGTGCTTAGTGGCCTCATCAATTTTATTTATTTTTTTAGAGCAATATACGTCACCAAGGCTTGCTGCCAATGACATACCATGAATATTACCACTAGGCGTTGTATAAGGTGAGTGCAAATCGCCGTGTGCATCAATCCAGATTACACCGAGTCGCTTGGTTGGATAAAAATTTTTGATAGCCGCAATAGTGCCTATCGCACTGCTATGATCTCCAGATAGCAAAAGCGGAAATTGATCATAATCAAAACAATCTTCAACTTTATCGATAAGGCCATCAATAACTTTGCTTATATGATCGATATACCGTGCATAAAGGTATGGAGTAGGATTTATAAGCTCGTAATTATAATCTTCGATTCGGGTAAAATAAAACCGACTAAAAAAGTCGCCCTTTCGCGTAATATCGGCATACATAATAGCCTCTGGGCCATGACTAGCACCACGTTTACCACATCCCAATTCGGAAGGTACCAGCAAAATATGATAATTTCGATTTGATGTCACGTGGCAAAGGTAAAGGTTAAAGTTGAAAGTGTAACGATTAATGTAGATAGGCTAAAGGATGAGGTTTAGGTTATGTTAAGGCTATGATTTTAAACCACTTTTTTGATTGCTTGTCATGGAAAATTTAATAATAATTAATCCGTGTTGCTAATCACACTTATATTTGAATATCCTAATTTATGATAAATTTAGAATCAGTCTTACAAATTCAGACCTATAGTGGACTTCAGCAACGCATGATCATTTTTATTATTAAGGAGCTTGTAAAGCGTTCTGTTACCTATTACATTTACAATGGCTGCGTATATGCCACAAAAGGAATAGCGGACAGTTATCCATGTGTAGTTGCTCATATGGACACAGTACATCGTATTTGTGAAGATTTAACTGTGATTGAAAATGAAGGTATCTTAACAGGGTATAACCGAGTTACACAAACCCAAGTTGGAATTGGCGGCGATGATAAGGTAGGTGTATATATAGCATTACGATGCCTTGAAGCTACTGAAAATATCAAGCTCGTGTTTTTTAGAGATGAGGAAATTGGATGCCTCGGGAGTAGCGATAACGATAAAAGTTTTTTTGATGATGTTAAATTCGTGCTACAATGCGATAGAAAGGGAAATTCAGGATTTGTGACTAATGCATCGGGTACAATACTTTGTTCGGATGAATTTATGAATGACGTTAAGGAAATAATTTCCGTTTATGGCTATTCCTTTATTAATGGCATGATGACGGATGTTATGGCTTTAAGAAATAGCGGTATTGAAATAAGCATGGCAAATATTGAATGTGGGTATTATAACCCTCATTACAGTAATGAATATGTTGTAATCAGTGATGTCGAAAACTGTTTAAATATGGTTCAGACTATTATTAATAGCCTTAATAAGACTTACAAAATTAGAGGTAACCTTGATATTGCAGATAATCAACTGGCTTGATTATTAATGTTAATATGGAATATACTTCCTATAAACAAAAAGCCCGAAATATATTTTATTTCGGGCTTTTTTATCCAATATAATTAGTATAAGTCTATGGCCCTACATCGTAGGTAGCTGATTCCATTATGTATGGGTGATTGATAGCATACAAGTTGGCTTTAGAAATGCAATATTGTGCAACAAAGATAAAAATACCAGCAAACGCAATAGGCATTCCTAATTCTAATAATCCTAATCCACTTGATTCGCCAACAACACCTGGCATAATCATTAAATAAACATCAAACCAATGACCAATTAAGATGATAGATCCTGCAACCAATAATGACTTCGGATTTCGCTTCGCATTTCGCATCATTAATATTAAAAATGGAATAAAGAAATTCATAAATAAGTTAATAAAGAATATCGGTCTAAAATAGCCGTGAAGTCGAGCATCAAAATACACCACTTCTTCATGAATATTAGCATACCATATTAATAAATACTGTGCCAACCATGTGTAAGCCCAAAAGACACAAAATGCAAACATGAATTTACCTAAATCATGAAGTATTTCAGAGGATACTAATTCCATATATCCTTTAGATTTCAAATAGATTGTAAAAAAACAGATAACTGTGGTAGAGGTAACAAACATTACCGCAAAGTTATTGATAGTGTAAATTGTGCTATACCAGTGCGCATCCACACTCATAATCATTAACCACACTAAGGTTGAGAAACTAAATCCAAAAATTACTAAAAATGCTGCTGAAAAGCGCGTCGATTTTCTAAAAAATGTTGTTCCTCCTTCAGCATCTTCTCTAAGTGATAAACGACGAAGTATAATACGAAAACAATACCATATTAGAATAAATAATGGAACCCCTAAAAATAAGAACTTACTATTTAGAAAAGGGCTTTTACCAGCCAATATTTTATCATACCCTTCCATACCTTCTTTTAAGCCTTGGTGCTCATAATGCATCCAATGGTATAATTGAGTACCTCCAAAATATAAAGTTATAAAAAGTAGAATTAATCCAATTGGAATAAAGCCACTAATACCTTCTGCTATACGTTTCACTAACACGGCCCAACCTGCATTGGCAACATAGTTAAGTGCTACAAAAAACAAAGCACCTACAGCAAACAATAGAAAATAATAGCTATTAACTAACATGTTAGCCCAAAAGCGCGTTGTCCATGGTTTGCTATGTTCGCCATGGCCTGCAGCTACGGTTTCGTGTGCATCCGCATGTGTATTAGCTGAAGCTTCCGTGGCATGTACTGTGCTCGAATGTGCATCGTTTGCTTTTAATTGATAAATACCAATAACCGATAAAATAATACCCAACGTCAATAATACGACGCTAAGCATTTTGGATCGCGACGTAAACTCAAATTTTTCTTGTTTTATTTCAATATGATGATGTCCCATTCGTTGATTACTAATTATTTTACTACGGTACTATCTGGTGCTACAGTAGCACCTGTTAAACTTAAACTTTTTACATAATGTATTACTTTCCATCGTTCAGAAGGTGTAAGCATGTGTGCATGCGAACCCATCATATTTTTACCATAAGTAATAACATGAAATATTTTACCATCGGCCAATCCTTGAATATATGGCGTTTGATAATTGGCAAAAGGTGGTTTTGCAAATTTACCTTCGGTAATAACTGGTCCGTCATTTTTACCATCTTTACCATGGCAACTCCAGCAATATACATCATATAATTTTTTCCCTTCCAACACATTCACTTCTGTTTTTTCAACAGGATTAAGGTTTGCTGCAGAAGCTTCATACCCTTCAGGTGAATCGGGATAAGTATAAATATAATCAAGCTGACCTCTTGCAATTGAACCTACTGCTGGCAAACGCATGGTCATACCGTTAGCATTAAACGCCATATGACGCGTTTGTGAATAGGGTTCATATCCTTTAGATACATACATATCAGGAGCATATTCAATACCCGTATTTTCGTTTCTGCTCTTGCATGAAAACAATGCAGTGGCTAAAAAAGCTATGGCTAAAAATTTATTTAACTTATGCATGAACACCTCCATGATTTACTGCATATTGACCCACATATTCATGTGTTGATAACACCTTATTTTTGTTTAATATCACTACTAATTCATTTTTCGCATTCAAATCAAGCGTATCTGCATCAAAGGCAATGAGTAAATGATCATCGGTTTGACGTAAATCTAAAATATCAGGGCGAACGCCGTGGCCTAATTTATTTCGAAAGAAAAATAAAAAAGCTAAACCGAATGCAGTACAAAGTATAGTACATTCAAAAACTACAGGAACCATACTTGGTAGCATATGATAATCAGAAGGCTTACCTCCAATATTCATTGGCCAATCAAAAACCATCATATAGAATTGGAGAAGTAATCCCAAACAAAATCCAGTTAAACCGCATAAAAAGGCAGCAATGGAGAGGCGGGTACGACTAATACCCATAGCGGTATCTAAGTGGTGAACCGGAAACGGCGTGTAGCAATCAAATACTTCCATACCTTTTTCTCTAACTTCTTCTACAGCCGACATAAGGTTTACCTCACTGTCGAATACACCGTAGATTAAATTGCGTTTATTTATTGATGTGCTAAAGCAAAACATATTATTCTCTGTTTTTAAGGATTCCTTTTACTTCTGCCATATTGATTACCGGAAGGAATCGACAGAATAAGAAGAAACAAGTGAAAAATAAACCGAAGGTACCTATAAAAATACTTACCTCTATAAAGGACCCTTCATACATAACCCATGAAGATGTTAGATAATCGCGGTGAAGTGAAGTAACAATAATTACAAACCGTTCGAACCACATACCCACGTTTACTACAATGGATAACATAAACAAGAACCAAGGTGTTGTTCTTGCCCATTTGAACCAAAATACTTGGGGAGCCAAAAGGTTACACCCCATCATTGTCCAATAGGCCCACCAATATGGTCCAAAAGCCCTATTTTGAAATGCAAATTGTTCGTATTCATAACCAGAATACCAAGCAATAAAAAATTCAGTGATATACGCTAATCCTACCATTGTTCCGGTAAGCATGATCACTTTAGCCATGGCTTCAAGGTGACCAATCGTTATGTAATTTTCATAATTTAATACTTTTCGAGCAACTAAGAGTAAGGTAAGTACCATACCAAATCCCGAAAAAATAGCTCCTGCCACAAAATAGGGAGGAAATATAGTTGTGTGCCATCCTGGTACTATTGATGTTGCAAAGTCCATAGATACAATAGTATGTACTGAAAGTACAAGAGGTGTAGAAATACCTGCTAAGATTAAAGATACAACTTCGTAGCGAGCCCATGTTCTTACCGAGCCTGTCCAACCCATTGAAAAGAAATTATACCAAAATTTACGGGCTTTAGTAGTTGCTCTATCACGTATAGTTGCTATATCAGGTATCATTCCTAAATACCAGAATACAAGCGATACTGAAAAGTAAGTTGAGATGGCAAATACATCCCAAAGCAATGGGGAGTTAAAGTTAACCCATAATGAACCAAATGCATTTGGCAATGGGAACACCCAATAAGCACCTACCCAGATTCTTCCCATGTGAAACATTGGAAAAATAGCCGCACACATTACTGCAAAAATTGTCATAGCCTCTGCAGATCGATTAATGGACATTCTCCATTTTTGACGGAACAAGAGTAATATGGCTGAAATTAAGGTACCAGCATGACCGATACCTACCCAGAATACAAAGTTGGTAATATCCCAACCCCACATTACTGATTTATTAATATTCCAAACCCCTATTCCTGTCCAAACTGTCCAAAATAAGGAGGCAGCTAAAATCATTAAACAGAAAAAAGAGATTGAAAACCCTATCCACCACAATCTGGATGGTTTATTTTCCAAAGGGCGACAAATATCGGCCGTTACATCGGCGTAAGTTTTCCCACCGGTAATTAATGGGGGTCTTATGGCTGCATCTACTACTGACATTTAAATATTATGAATGATGTTTGGTTTAATTATGAATATTATACGTTTCTTATTTTAGTCATATACGACACAGATGGCTTAATACCTACCTCCTCTAACATATGATAAGACCTTTCATTTTTATACAATTTTGAAATTTCACTATTTGGATCGTTCATATCTCCAAAAACAATAGCATTAGATGGACATGCAGTCATACACGCTGTTTTAACTTCTCCATCTTGTATCTTTCTATTTTCGCGTTTTGCCGAAAGTTTTCCAGATTGAATACGCTGAATACAAAAGCTACATTTTTCCATAACTCCTCGTGTTCTAACGGTTACATCAGGATTAATAACCATTTTACCTAAATCATTGTTAAAATGGTAATCAAATGCATCGTTGTCGTTGTATCTGAACCAGTTGAAACGACGCACCTTATATGGACAATTGTTTCCACAATATTTTGTACCAATACATCGGTTATAGGTCATTTGATTTAACCCCTCTGAACTATGCGTTGTTGCCAATACTGGACAAACTGTTTCGCAAGGTGCATGCGAACAATGCTGACACATAACCGGGGCATGAACTACGCGTAGGTTATCGTAAACATCCGATTTTTCATTGTTTATTTCTTCCTCCTTGGTTAAATATGCCTCAGGAGTATAAAAACTATAATACCTATCAATTCGTATCCAGTGCATTTCGCGGCGAAGTCTAATTTCTTCGCGACCAACTACCGGTACATTATTTTCGATATGGCAACTTACAACGCATGCTCCGCAACCAGTGCAAGCATTTAGGTCAATGGCCATTCCCCACTTATGTCCTGTGCTGTAATCGTATTCTTCCCATAATGAAACTAAATCTAATTTGTTTTCATTTCGCACATATGGATTCTTTTTATACTCATCTAAAGATGCTTCGCGGATATAATCGCGGCCTTCGATAGTATGATGTGTTTGGGTTTGAGCTAACTTGTAGGTTTTACCAGTATTTTCAACACTAATGGCTCCCGAAATTGCATACGTAGTAGTTCCATTGGCCAATTTTAGGAATGGGTAAGCATTTTTTCCTAAATCTTTACCAACTTTACCCGACTGTGTTCGTCCATAACCCAATGCAATGGCATAAGTTCCTGATGCTTGCCCAGGTTGAATTAAAACAGGTATTCCATCTAATTTAATACCACCTATTGAAATATTTACAACATCGTCTTGTTTTAAGCCTTTTTTATCAGCCTCTGTTTTCGACACTGATAAATAATTATCGTAACAAACTTTAGAAATAGGATCTGGAACTTCATGCAACCAAGGATTATTAGCCATGGCGCCATCTCTTACGCCTACTTTTTGGTAAATGATTAATTCAGAATCATCTGCTTTAGGAGCGGTTTGTATAAGGCTTGTTGAAACCGAATTTAAATTTGCTGCAAAGGAAGGAACAGCACTAGCAAATGCAGGCTTTGCATAAATGCCATCGTGAACAGACTGGTTCCAAAGGCTGGCATCAGCTGCCCAAGTTGACTTAATAAAATTATAAGC
>CANMPY010000096.1 GCA_947499775.1 Bacteroidota bacterium
CTTATTATTTCTTTTTTATTAAATTTAGGTTTTTGTGGATGAAATAAATACCGGAAGACTACGTTTTTTTAGTAAAATTGCAGTCTAATAAAAATGGTAATTAATTTATTTAATCTAAAAAAAGCTCATATTCTAATACTTCTCATCGCCTTTACGTTTAAGGGGTTTACGCAAAGCATTAAATTTTTAGAATTAAAAAAAAATTCGGAAGGCCTTTATTTATATAAGGATCAAGCTTATACTGGAAAAACATTCCTAAACCATGCGAATAGTAGAAAATGGCAGGAAACAGATTGGAAAGATGGTAAAATCGACGGGAATTATCGATGTTATTATGATAATGGACTAAAGGAAGTAGAAATCGCATATAATAAAGGGAAAAGACATGGCGAATACAAATCATGGTTTCCAAATGGCAAGCCTGAATTGTTCTGCAACTATAATGATGGCGAATTAGATAAAAACTACAAAAGCTATTATCAGACTGGTTCACCTAAAAAAGAAACAAATTACAAATTAGGAATTGAGGATGGCGCTGTAGATTTATGGTTCGAAAACGGCAAAAAACAACAAGAGGGTTATTTTGTAAATGGAAATCCAGATGGAAGGGTAGTGTCCTACACGGCCGATGGGAAGGTTAGAAAAGATATTGAATATAAAAAGGGTTTACGTGATGGCAAATCTGTAACGCATCATAACAATGGCCAGATTGGAGAAATAGGCACATATAAATATGGGTTACCCCATGGAAAATGCATTAAATTTGATCAATTAGGCAAAAAAATCAACGAGGAATCCTATAATCTAGGCAAGAAGGATGGCAAGTGGATATACTATGATTTTATTGGGCTTAAGCTTAAGGAACTAAATTTTAATGACGATATTTTAGATGGACATTATTGTGAATGGATTAATGGAGTTGTGAATGAAGAAGGAATGTATCTGCTAGGAAAAAAAGATGGTTTATGGGTTGAAAAAGCTGCTAACCTAAATACGAAATGTGGTGGTACTTATAGCAATGGATTGCGAAATGGGCCTTGGGTATTTGGAGTGAGTAAGATATATGGGCGGTGCAATGGTAGTTTTAAGGATGGAAAAAAAGATGGAGATTGGTTTTATTATAATCATAAAGGGAAACGAATTAGATCGGAAAAGTGGAATAGTGGTGAATTGTTAGTAACCAAAAACCGATAAGCAATGCCCATATTATACGAGAAAGTATATGAAAAAGCACAGCTAAACGAAATTGCAGTTGATGTACTAAATCAATGTTGCGA
This sequence comes from Bacteroidota bacterium, assembly GCA_947499775.1. Taxonomy (GTDB): domain Bacteria; phylum Bacteroidota; class Bacteroidia; order NS11-12g; family UBA9320; genus JABWCE01. The sequence goes on from CANMPY010000096.1 coordinate 1,278, forward strand.
TTTTAAACTATTTTGTTTTAAAGGAGATTTAGGGGCAGGCAAAACAGCCTTAATTTCTGCTTTATGTGATGGTTTGGGGAGTGCTGATTTAGTAAATAGCCCTACCTTTTCCATTATCAACGAATATGATTGTTCTATAGGGAAAATATTTCATTTCGACTTATACCGCTTAAAAACGCTTGAAGAGGTAATGGATATCGGATTTGAAGAGTATATTTATTCAAATAATTTTTGTTTTATTGAGTGGCCTGATTTGGTTATAGAAATGCTGCCGAAATCACGCCTTGTTTTCTGCGAATTAAGTTATATTAGCCTAAGTGAACGAAAGATAAAGGTATGGATAAATTAAAGTTTTTACTCAAAAGCTTACTGCTTATGATTGCCTTTTTTAACACGAATGCGTCTGTGGCTCAAGTGTATGAAAAAAATATTGCTAACTACATTTTAAATATTGAAAATCCGTATTCCTTTTTACAACGAATAGAAAAAATTGGAATTAAAGAGGTTGGCAATAAGGCGCTAGATTCAGCTTATTTATGGTTAGTTAAAACTGTTGAACAGGTTGGTTATAAACCAAATACTCAAAAATTTCTTTATAATAAGGACACCTTACGAAATATTGAATTTATTAAGAGAGGTGATAGCGACAGTTGCATTGTAATAGGAGCCCATTACGACAGTAAAGTTGGACCAGGGGTAAATGATAATGGTACCGGGAATTTTGCACTTTATCAAATTGCCAAATGGGTGAAGAATCTTAGAACTAAATACACCATTCGGTTTATTTATTTTTCAGGTGAGGAAATTGATTATTTAGGCAGTAAATACTATATAAAAAACAGGAACAAGGATTCTGTAAAAATTAAATTCATGCTCAACCTTGATCAATTAGGAGGAACACTTGGTGAGGATAATAGCGGAATAAAGTGCGAGCGCGACGAATCTTCATCTAAAAAGGATATAAGTAGCGAATTGACCGTTACATTAGCACGTTTTTTTAGCCTTTACACCAATCTTAATCCGAAAATAACACCAGCTTATTTATCCGATTACCTTTCATTTCGCGATTCGGGATGTGTAATTACCGGGCTATACCAATACTCTTCATTTCCTTATTATCATACTGAAAGCGATTTATTAATTCATGTTGATTTAGCTGCTTTGCAATCCATAGTCAAAGGGGCTTTGGCATTTATTTTAGACGTATCGAAAGCCGAAGTTCCCGCTGGAGTTTACAGTTTACCACCCTCTACTAATGATATAAATGTTTATAATACGGGTAATGAATTAATGGTTATTTCAAATCAGCCGTTTATTTTAAAAATTTATGACTATTTGGGACATCAAATTAACCAACAGCAAGTGTTTAATTCAGATACGAAAATTTCATTAATTGAATTTAAGGCTGGGGTTTATTTTGCCTATGTGTGTACTCGGCAAAACGTAATTTGTAAAAAATTTTTAGTTAAGGAATAAATGCTTTTTTTTTGCAAACTTTATAAATGAATATAACCTTTTGGGGCGCAGCACGCCAAGTTACGGGAAGCATGCACCTTCTTACTTTTGATTCCGGTTACAAATTATTAATTGACTGTGGCTTGCATTATGAAAGAGGCGATGCTCTTGAATTAAATGATTCATTTCCTTTTGATCCATCTTCAATTAACCTTGTTATACTTACCCATGCTCATATTGATCATTCGGGAAATATTCCCACATTAATTAAAAGAGGATATACAGGGCAAGTTCTATGTACAGAGCCGACAGCGGCATTGGTCGAAAATTTATTAAGAGATTCGGTAAATGTGCAGTTAGCCGAATCGAAGTCGAGGGGGAAAGGAGGGAAAAAAAATGCCAATAAACTTGAAGTTTTATATAGCCAAACCCATGTCAATACTGCGATTGATCGATTGGTTTGTTTTCAATTTAAGTCAAAATTTCAAATCAACGATCAGCTATCTATAACGTTTTATCCAGCAGGGCATATTTTAGGCGCAGCAAGTGTTTTGGTAGAAGTAGTAGAAGATAATGTAATAAAGCGAATTGGTTTTACAGGCGATTTAGGAAAGTTAAATTCTAAAATTGTTGTGAACCCTGAGCCCATGCCAAATCTAGATTATTTAATTTGCGAATCCACTTACGGCAATCGACTTCACGCCATTACAATACCTGCCGAAGATGAGTTGTATAAGCATGTGAAAAAGAACTGCATTGATTCGCCAGGTAGGCTTGTAATTCCTGCATTTAGTGTAGGACGAACACAAGCCATTTTATTTACTCTGAATCAATTGTTTGTGGCAGGAAAATTAGATGGGGTTAAGGTATTTACCGATAGTCCTTTGGGCATTGTAAGCACTAAAGTGCACGAAAAGTACCAAATGTATTTAAATGAAGAATCTATTCAGTTTGCCGAATTACATAATGGTCTGTTTGATTTTCCTAATTTACTCGTTATTCAATCCGAAAGCGATCAAAAAGCATTAGCATACCATAATGGGCCATCTATTATTGTGTCGTCGGCAGGTATGGTTGAGGGGGGGCGAATTCAGCAACATGTACGAGATAACATTCAAAATCCGTTGTGTACTATTTTAATTGCTGGTTATTGTGCCGATGGTACATTGGGCCATAGGCTAATGCAAGGGCAATCAACCATAAAAATAAAAAGTAAAGAAATTGCAGTATATGCGCGGGTTGCCTCTACCGATGTGTTCTCGGCTCATCCAGACAGAGATGGATTGCACCAGTATATTTCCGATTCTAATTCAAGTCAATTAAAACAAATATTTTTAGTTCATGGTGAGTCAGACGGGATTGATGAATTTCAAAACTATCTTTCTACAAAAGGAGTGCTCAATGTAACTATTCCAAGTAAAGGAGATAGTTTTTTGATTTAGATTTCAATCAAAGTCAGTATGTGGTTCAGAGAATTCATAGCCAATCAAAAATTTATTCGAATCTTTTTGTTGGCCTATGCTTGTTTTGGAATTTGGACAATGCCAAAGTACGGGGTTCCTCTTGACGAACTCACTCAACGCTTTATTGGTATTGAAAACAATAGGTTTATAACAGGAGCAACTGACGCCGAAACGGTACTAAAGAATAAATATTATGGCCCAATTTTCGAATCCATCACCTATGGTTTAGAGCAAATTATATATAATCAGCCGCTTCGGCTCAAGCTTTATATGCGCCATGCGATTTTGTTTTTTCTCTTTCTTTTGGCTTTAAATTGTTTCTATCTTATTTCTCGTCAACTTTTTAAACAAAAAGGAGTAGCTGAGTTAATCACTTTTATGTTAGCTTTATATCCGCCATTATTTGCACATGCGCATTACAATTCGAAGGATACTTTTTTTTTAGAAATGATGGTTTTTTGTATTTACTTTTTCTCAAAATACCTAAAACATTCTAACATAAAATGGGTAGTTTATATGGCTATTGTAATAGGTATTGCTACCACTGTACGATTTTTAGGAATCTTTATGTTGGCTTCAGCCTTAATCGGCATATTGTTTTTTTCTTATAAAAGTATAAAGACTAAATTTTCAGTATTAGCTGTTGCTACTTTGGTAAGTTTAGCTTCATTCTATATAGTTTTCCCATTGTTTTGGCACAATCCTATTAATGGTCTAGGCGTATTATGGCAATACATAACCCATAATCCTTGGCCGTGGGACGAATTAATAGCCGGCATATGGGTAAAGCCTGGCATGCAACCTTGGTGGTATCTTCCCGTTTGGCTAGGGGTAAGCATTCCTGTGCTTATATTAGTGCTTTTTATAGTTGGTGGTTATATTAGTATAAAGCAGGGTTTTAAAAGCCATAACACATTGGTTATCGTGATTAGTTGTTTATTCTTTTTGCCATTTATTTACACGGTTGTTTTAAAGCCAACTCTTTATGATGGATGGCGGCATTTGCAATTTTTAATCATTCCGATTTTTTTGATTGTTGGTTTTGGCATAGATTATATGTTAACTATCATTAAGCCAAAGCTTGTTTTTTATACTTTAGGGGTTTATACCTTTATTACATTTTGGTCAATTCATCCGTTTCAGTATGTTTATTTTAACGAAATATATCAAACGTGTTTCCAAAGGAATACCTTTAGCCAGGACTATTGGGGGCTTTCGGCCAAAGATTGTATAGAATGGATAAATAGCAATGACAGGGCCCAAAATATCCTTATTTCATCTTCGACTAATGCTCCTGAATTAAATTCAATGTGGATGGGCTATGCATTAAAAAATAAGTTTTGTTTTACGCAAGAAACGGGTGTTGGGAAATATGAAATTCAAATTAAACGTGATCATACCTTTTTAAAACTAAAAGGTAAAGAAGTGTTTAGCGTATGCCCATTAAAAGACACGATTGCTCGAGTAGTATTAATGGATAAAGAGTAAAAAAAACAATACAAGTTTAATTTCGTTCATTAAGGCTAACTCTCAAATCTGAATTGTTTAAGGTTAGGTGGAGTGCAATAAAATAAAATGATGGCTGTAAATAACTTGTGGGTATCTCCTAAAGGGTTAATGCAGTTTTTGAACCCATTTATACCTACTTTCACGTTTTAATAGAAAAATAAATGGACGAGGTATTAGACACTGATAATGAAAAGATTATCCCGATAAATATTGAGGATGAAATGAAAACAGCCTACATTGACTACTCGATGTCGGTGATAGTGTCGAGGGCCTTGCCTGATGTTAGAGATGGATTAAAGCCTGTTCATAGAAGGGTTTTATACGGAATGTCGGAATTGGGATTAGCAAGCAACCGTTCCTATAAAAAATCAGCCAGAATTGTTGGAGAAGTTTTGGGTAAATTTCACCCACATGGCGACCAATCGGTTTACGATGCAATGGTGCGATTAGCGCAGGAGTGGAGTGTGAGGTATATGATGGTAGATGGCCAAGGAAATTATGGTTCAATAGATGGGGATCCACCAGCAGCAATGCGTTATACTGAGGCTAGAATGCGAAAGATGGCCGAAGAAATGTTGGCCGATATCGAAAAGGATACGGTAGATTTTAGACCAAACTTTGATGATTCGTTAACCGAGCCAACAGTTTTGCCTGCAAAGGTGCCTAATTTATTAATAAATGGAGCGTCAGGAATAGCAGTAGGGATGGCTACCAATATGCCACCTCATAATATTTCTGAAGTTATTGATGGGACCATAGCGTTTATTGATAATAATGAAATTACCATTGAGGAATTAATGCATTTTATTAAGGGCCCTGATTTTCCAACAGGTGGAATTATTTATGGTTATGAGGGCGTAAAGGAAGCGTTTTTAACCGGACGTGGGAGAGTAGTAATGAGGGGAAAGGCTGAGTTTGATACATTGAGCTCGGGTAGAGAACAAATTATTATAACAGAGGTTCCATATCAGGTTTCTCCTTCTCAAATTGTAATAAAAGCAGTTGATCTTATTAACGAAAAAGTAATAGATGGCATAGCTGAAGTACGCGACGAATCGGGTAGAGACGGCTTGAGGATTGTTTTTGATATTAAAAGAGATGGTATCCCAAACATCATTTTAAACCAGCTTTATAAATACACACCTCTTCAAAGTTCATTCTCGGTTAATAATATTGCCTTAGTAAAAGGGCGACCAGAAATGCTTAATTTAAAGCACCTAATTCATCATTTTGTAGAACATAGGCATGAAGTTGTTATTCGTAGGGCTAAATATGAATTAGAAGATGCTCAAAAAAGAGCTCATATTTTAGAAGGGTTATTAATTGCCCTTGACAATTTAGATGCGGTGATAAAATTAATTAGA